>NZ_QKOB01000007.1 GCF_003226535.1 Meiothermus sp. Pnk-1
TCATCAGCCGCTGGATCTGTTTGCCAAACTCAATCACCAGCAACTCCTGCTCGGCTATATTCTTCCCCTCTCCCAGCCGCTCGTACTCATCCACCAACTGATGCATCCGTTCCCGTATTTCGCTCATTCCAACAGTTTAGGCTGTTTGCCTATTTTCAGGACACACCCGGCCGGGTGGGCGCTGTGGCGAGCCTACCAAGCGTGAGATATGATGGTCGTATGGCTACCGCCAAGCCCGTGTTCAAATCCAAAAAAGCCAAGGAAGTCTACCAATTGATTATGAGCCTTCCTCCCCTGACCGATGAACAAGCTCGCAAAATGGTAAAAGCCATTGAGCGGGTTACAGGCCGGCGTCACCCTATTCGCCCCATACGTCGCCCTGATGTGAATCCCTAAAAAGATTCTACTAGACACAAACTTTTTTATATCCCTCCGGCGCAGAGAGCCGGAGGCAATCAACTTTTTAAAATACCTATCCCCTGAACAAATGGTCACCTCAGCCATTGTCCAAGTGGAATATGCAACAGGCGAGTTTGCGATAGACCCAAGGCAAGAAAAAAGTATACATCAGCTATTTGCTCAATTCAAAATCTTGCCCTTTGAAGAGAACGCAGCGCTCAAAACCGTACGGGAAGCAACTAAACTATCCCTACCCAAAAAACCCAACCCCCACAAACGCCTATTCGATTTGATGATCGCTTCAACCGCATGGACTCATAACCTGACCATCTTGACTGAAAATCTCAAGGACTTTGAAGACCTGGGCTGGGCTCGAGCAGCCAACTGGCGAGAGTATGGCCGGTAGACAAACCTTCCGCATCCTCATCGTGGGCAAGTCGGACTCGGGGAATCCGGCGCATGGAGGGGCGCTGCCGGCACCCGGTCATCGTCAGCCGCAAGCGCGAGTTCGCCGATCTGGCCGGGGGGCGCCACACCGTGGGCGGGGCCGGCGACCCCACCCCCGCCCTCAAGCGCCACCCCTGGGAGACGCCACTACAAGCACCCCCTCAACTTCCGCACCCTCGATGCCCGGCGTCAACCCCTCCTGCGGCAACAGTCTGGAGCTTAGATGGGCGCATCGCCGAGGCCGCCTGGCAGGGCCCACGACCTCAGCCTAGCTGATGAGCGAACCGATCAGCCGCAGGCCCTCGAGCTCACCCGCAAGTTCAAGGCCATGATCGTTGAGGGGGCCGAGCCTGCGCCTGAACTGGGCGACCTCAGGGCGCTGGCCGGGGTGCACAAGCTGCACGCGCGGGTCAAGTGCGCTACGCTGGCGTGGAACACGCTGGAAGAAGCGCTGAAGGGGCAGTAACGATTGTCTCCGGCTTACGACCCACGGGAGGGTTCCACTTCCCCCTCCTCGCGGAATTGCAGCTCGTAGAGGTCGCGGTACAAGCCGCCCGCTGCCAGCAACTCCTCGTGGGTACCCTGCTGCACCACCCGGCCGTCCTCGAGCACCACGATCAGGTCGGCGCGGCGCACCGTGGAGAGGCGGTGGGCGATGACGAAGGTGGTGCGGCCTTGCATGAGGGTCTCGAGCGCCTCCTGCACCAGCATCTCCGACTCGGAGTCGAGGGAGCTGGTGGCCTCGTCGAGGATGAGGATGCGGGGGTCCTTGAGCAGCGCCCGGGCGATGGCGATGCGCTGACGCTGCCCGCCCGAGAGCCTCACCCCGCGTTCGCCCACCAGGGTGCCGTAGCCCTCGGGGAAGGCGCAGATGAACTCGTGGGCGTTGGCGGCCTTGGCCGCGGCGACAATTTCGGCCTCGCTCGCCCCAGGGCGGCCATAACCGATGTTCTCGGCGATGGAGCCGGAAAACAGCAGGGTCTCCTGGGGCACGATGCCGATGTGCGAGCGTAGCTCGCGCAAGGCCACCTCGCGCACGTCGAGGCCGTCTAGGGTGATGCTGCCGCCGGTCACGTCGTAAAAGCGCGGGATCAGGGCCACCAGGGTGCTCTTCCCGGCCCCGCTGGGGCCCACGATGGCCACCACCTGGCCAGGTTTGGCCTCGAGGCTCACCCCCCGCAGCACCTCGCCGCGCTCGCCGTAGCCAAAGCGCACGTCCTGGAAGCGCACCCACCCCTGCACCCGTTCCAGCGGCCTGGGCTGGGCCGGTTCGACCAGGTCGGGGCGCTCGTCGAGCAGCTCGAAGATGCGGCTGGAAGCGCCCAGGGCGCTCTGGATCTGGGTGAAGATGCCGGTAAAGGTGCCCACCGTGGCGGCGATGTTGAAGGTGTAGAGCACGAAGGTGAAGAGCTGGCCGGGGCTGATCTCCTTCAGCGCCACCAGCCGCCCGCCGTACCAAAGCACCAAGCCCAGCGCGGCGGAGACGGCAAAGAAGACGATAGGGTTGAGCACCGCCCCCAGCAGCGCCCGCCGCAGCGCCACCCGGAAGGAGTTGCCGATGAGCTCGCCATAGCGCTTGGCCTCGAGCCCCTCCGCCGTGAACGACTGCACCACCCGGATGCCCGAGAGGGTCTCCTCGGCACGGGCGTTGGCCTCGGCCACCCGGTCTTGGAACTCCTTGGAAACCCGGCGGATCAGGCGGCCCAGGAAGATCGCCGCCAGGATCACCACCGGCACCACCGCCAGGATCAGCGCGGTGAGCTTCCAGTTGGTGAGGAAGAGGATCGCCAAGGTGCTCACCAGCACCAAGGGCTGGGTGAAGAGCTGCACCAGGGTGCTTGAGACCACCGCCTGCACGGTGGCGATGTCCGAGGTCAGGCGGCTGGTGATGTCGCCGGTCTTGTTGCGCTCGAAAAAGCGGGGGGAGAGGGTGAGCAGGTGGGTGTAGAGCGCCTTGCGCAGGTCGGCCACCACGCCCTCGCCGGCGCGGGCTACGAGGTAACTTTGCACCCCGCTGAAGACGGCCTGCCCCGCGAACACCCCCAGCAGCACCAAGAGCAGCGAGTCGAGCCGGGCCAGGTTGGCCTCGAGGAAGGAGGCGTTGATCAGGCGGCCCACCACCTGAGGGAACGATAGGTTGAAAGCGGTGGAGATCAGGCTGGCGAGCCCGGCCACCACCAAGCCCCAGCGGTAGGGCCGGGTGTAGGCCAGCAGACGGCGCAACTGGCCCAGGTCACGTTGCCGCTTTGGCGCTTGCGAAGCATGCATGGCAAGCATTTTAGGGCAGGCCCGGGGCCTCTCGGAGCGTGCGGCGGGTCCTGACTACTCGGTGGCCAGGGGCTCCCTGGCCGCCTCGGCCTCGAGCCCGCGCGCAGGAGCGTCCGCGATGCCGAAGTCCTGCGCGATCAGCCGGGCGGTCATCTTGGCCGACATCATCACGCTGGGGGTCCCGGCTCCCGGCTGCACCCCGGCCCCCACCAGGTAGAGCTTGGCGATATCCTCCGAGCGGTTGTGCGGGCGGAAAAAGGCCGACTGCAGCAGCAGCGGTTCGGGGCCAAAGGCGTTGCCCAAGTAGGAGTTCAGGGTGTGCTCGAAGTAATCCGGGGTGACGAAGCCCTTGTACACGAGCCGGCTCATCAGCCCCGGCAGGTAGCCGCGCTCGTCGAGGAAACGCAGGATCTTGTCGGTGAAGGGTTCTCCCAACAGTTCCCAGTCGAGCCTCGAGCCGTTGTGCGGCACCGGCACCAGCGTGTAGGCCGCGTGGTGGCCGGGGGGGGCCAGCGAGGGGTCGGTGAGGGTGGGCAGGTGCAGGTACTGGGAGAAGTCCTTGGCTAGGATCTTACGCCCGAAGATATCCCGCAAAAGCTCCTCGTAGCGCGGCCCCAGGATGATGTTGTGGTGGCGCAGCCGCTCGCCCTCGTGCCCATCGGCCCTGAAGCCGAAGTAGATCACCACCAGCGACATGCTCTGCCTCCTGGCCTTCACCACCCAGTCGGCGTTCCAGAAGCGGTACTGCGGCTCGATGAGATCGAGGTAAGTGTGGGCGTAATCCGCGTTGGAGACCACCAGGTCGGCTTGCAGCACCTCGCCCGAGGCCAGCGTGACGCCGGTGGCGACCTTTTTGCCGTTTTGGCGGACCACGTTGATCTTGGTGACCTCGGCGCGGTAGCGAACGGTCCCGCCCAGCTCCTCGAACTTCTTCACGAACCCCTGCACCAGGGCTCCGGTTCCCCCCATCGCGAAGTGGATCCCCCAGGTCTTTTCGACGAAGTGGATCATGGCGTAGATGGCCGGGACGCTCATGGGATTGCCGCCGATGAGCAAGGTCTCGAAGCTAAAGACCTGCTGCATCTTGGGGTTCTTGAAATATTTTTTGGCGAAGCTCAGCAGGGTGCGCACCGCGTCCAGCCGGAGCAAATCTGGGACGACCCGGAGCATGGTACCCAAGTCGCCGAAGTAGGTGTATCCGAGCTCGAGGAAGCCGCGCTCAAAGATGGCCTTGGCGTCGCGGTGGAAGCGCTCGTAGCCCTCCAGGTCCTCGGGGGCCAATGCTTGAATCTGTGCCCGGGTGCTCGCCGGGTCGCCGTCGTAGTCGAAGAAGGTGCCGTCGTCGAAGCAGATGCGGTAAAAGGGCAGAATCGGCACGATCTGCACGTAGCGGGAGGTGTGGGGGCCACCACTTGCGCGCTTGTCGTCGCCCAGGATGGTGGGCGGAAAGTCGGGCTCGCCAAGGCGGGGCCGACCGCGCTCGAGCGCGAATAACTCCTCGATAAAGTGCGGCACGGTGATGACGGTGGGACCCATGTCGAAGGTGAAGCCGCCCACTCTGCGCACGTAGGCCCGCCCGCCGGGGCCGTCCAGCTTCTCGAGAATGGTGGTATCGAAGCCCAGGCTTTGCAGGCGGATGCCCATCGCCAAGCCGCCGATGCCCGAGCCGATCACCAGGGCTTTCTTAGCCATGCTTGGCATCCTAACCTTGGGGTTCGGGGGCTACCAACGGCGTGAGCTACAGTCGCCCACGGGCTTAGCCTAGCCGGCGTGCCAGCCCGGCGTTTTGCACGATGGTGGTGGCGATCTCCTCGATGGAGGAGGTGGTGGTGTCGAAGTAGCGAATGCCGTTGTTTTTGAAAAGCCGTTCGGCCCGCTCCACCTCGTAGCGGCACTGCTCGAGCGTGGCGTAGCGGCTGCCCGGCTTGCGGGCCGTGCGGATCTGGTGCAGGCGTAGGGGGTCAATGGTCAGGCCGAAGACCCGGGAGCGGTAGGGCTGGAGCAGTTCGGGCAGCGTAAGTCGCTCGAAGTCGCCCTCGGCGAGGGGGTAGTTGGCCGCACGGATGCCGTACTGGAGCCCCAAAAAGAGACAGGTCGGGGTCTTGCCCGCGCGGGAAACCCCCACCAGGATCACCTCCGCTTGGGCGTAGTGCTTGCTGCCCAAACCGTCGTCGGTGGCCAGGGCAAAGTCCACCGCGTCAATGCGGGTGAAGTAGGTGCTGGCGTCGTTGATGCTGTGGAAACGGCCCACCCGGGGCTGAACCCGAGCCCCCAACTCGGCCTCGAGCCTGCTCAAGTACGGCCGGAAGAGGTCAAAGACCAGCGCCGGGGCGCGCTCGAGCAGGGCGCTCAACCCCGGATTGGTCAGGGTGCTGAAGACGATGGGCCGCACCCCCTGCGCCTCGCAAACCAAGCGGATCTCGGCCACGATGGCCTCGAGCTCGGCCTCGGTATCGGTAAAAGGGCGGGCCTGATACTCGAACGTCACCCCCTCAAAGTGCGCCAACAAGCTTCTCGCCACGCTCTCGGCGGTGATGCCGGTGTGATCGGAAACAATAAATACCGTGCGGACTGGCATTTGCCCTTAGTCTACCGCCGTTCCTTGCCCTGCTCGCGCCGCCAGGCTCGGTGTACTTGCCTCGCTTTCACACCACCCACCCGGAGCCCTTGCGCACCCACACTGAGGTACAGTAAGGAAAAGCGCCAGGAAGGGGGAGGTATGTATATCCGCTGGTTCGACACGCTCGGTATGGAAGACCTAAGCCTAGTTGGAGGTAAAAACGCCTCGCTCGGGGAGATGATCAGCCGGCTCAGCCACCTGGGAATCAAGGTGCCGGAAGGGTTCGCCACCACCGCGCAAGCCTTTCGCGCGTACATGGAGCATAACGGGCTCGAGGAAAAAATCCGCGAGGGCCTACAACAGCTGGACGTAGACGACGTAGAAGCGCTGGCGCGCACCGGGGCCGAGATCCGCCGCTGGGTGGAGGAGGGCGAGATGCCCGCGGCGCTCGAGGCCGCCATCCAAGAAGCCTACGCCAGGCTGGAAAGCCGCTCTGGAGCGGAGCTCTCGGTGGCGGTGCGCTCCTCGGCCACCGCCGAGGACCTGCCCGAGGCCTCCTTCGCCGGGCAGCAGGAGACCTACCTGGGGGTGCGGGGGGTGGAGAACGTCCTCCGTTGCGTGAAGAAGGTCTTCGCCTCGCTGTACAACGACCGGGCCATCGCCTACCGGGTCCACCACGGCTTCGCCCACCAGCAAGTAGCCCTCTCGGCGGGCATCCAGCGGATGGTGCGGAGCGATCTGGGCTCGAGCGGGGTGATCTTCACCCTCGACACCGAATCCGGCTTCCGCGACGCGGTGTTCATCACCTCGAGCTACGGCCTGGGCGAGTTGATCGTGCAGGGGGCGGTGAACCCCGACGAGTTCTACGTGTACAAGCCCGCGCTCAAAGCGGGAAGGGCAGCCATTTTGCAGCGGCACCTGGGCACCAAGATGCAGAAGATCGTCTACGCCGAGGGCGACGAGCCCATTCAGACCGTCCCGGTGCCCGAGGCCGAGCGGATGCGCTTCTCCATCACCGACGAGGAGGCCGAATCGCTAGCCCGACAGGCCCTCCTCATCGAGGAGCACTACGGCCGCCCGATGGACATCGAGTGGGCCAAGGACGGCCTGGACGGCCAGCTCTACATCCTCCAGGCCCGCCCGGAGACCGTGCAAAGCCGCATGGGCCGGGTGATCGAGCGCTTCACCCTGCTGGAGCGCGGCGAGGTGCTGGTGAGCGGGCGCAGCGTGGGCAACCGCATCGGGGCCGGAGCCGTGCGGGTCATCCAGAGCCCCCAGGAGATGCACCGGGTGAAGCCGGGCGACGTGCTGGTGGCGGACATGACCGACCCCGACTGGGAGCCGGTGATGAAGCGGGCCGCGGCCATCGTGACCAACCGGGGCGGGCGCACCTGCCACGCGGCCATCGTGGCCCGCGAGCTGGGCATCCCAGCGGTGGTGGGCACCGGCGAGGCCACCCGCGTGCTGCAAGACGGCGATCCCGTGACGGTCTCCTGTGCCGAGGGGGATACCGGTAGGGTATACCGCGGCCAGTTGCGTTTCGAGGTGCAGAAGATCCACCTCGACCAGATGCCCGAGATCCCGGTCAAGATCATGATGAACGTGGCCACGCCGGAGCGGGCCTTCAGCTTCGCCAGCCTGCCCAACGCCGGGGTGGGGCTAGCCCGGCTCGAGTTCATCATCAACAACGTCATCGCGCTGCACCCGCAAGCGGTACTCGACTACCCTAACCTACCCTCCCACCTCAAGGCCGAGATCGAGCGGCGCAGCGCGGGATACCCGAACCCCCGCGCTTTCTTTGTGAGCAAGCTGGCCGAGGGGGTCTCGACGATCGCCGCCGCCTTCGCGCCCCACCCGGTGATCGTGCGGCTTTCGGACTTCAAGTCCAACGAGTACGCCCACCTCCTGGGCGGGGAGCGCTACGAGCCCAAGGAGGAAAACCCCATGCTCGGTTTCCGGGGGGCTTCACGCTATCGCTCCAAGGCTTTCGCCGGAGCCTTCGCCATGGAGTGTGAGGCGCTGAGATACGTGCGCGACGAGATGGGTCTGACCAACGTGGAGATCATGATCCCCTTCGTGCGCACGGTGGGCGAACTGCAGGCGGTGCTGGAGGTGTTGCGATCCCACGGGCTCGAGCGAGGCAAGAACGGCCTCAGGGTCATCATGATGTGCGAGGTGCCCTCCAACGCCATCCTGGCGGAGGGGTTTTTGCAGCATGTGGATGGCTTCTCCATCGGCTCCAACGACCTCACCCAGCTCACCTTAGCCCTCGACCGCGACTCCGGCCTGGTGGCCGAGCTCTTCGACGAGCAGGACGAGGCGGTGAAGTTCCTGCTCTCGAGGGCCATCCAAACCGCCAAGAAGATGGGCAAGTACATCGGCATCTGTGGCCAGGGCCCCTCCGACCACCCCGAGTTCGCCCTATGGCTGGTGGAACAGGGTATCGAGAGCCTCTCGCTCAACCCCGACAGCGTGCTCGAGACCTGGCTGTTCCTGGCCGAGCGGCAAAATATACCGTCGTAAAAATACAGCCCTCCGTACGTCCCACGCCGTACGTCGAACGAAGGGGATCGGTCCCCCGGGTGTACGAGCTTTGCTCGTCCCGACAGGGAATCTACCTCTGGGTGTACGAGCTTTGCTCGTCCCCAGCATTTAGCGTATAGCGTACGACGTATGACCTAAGTCACGTCTTGCGTTTTGCGTATAGCGTACGACCCAAGACGTACGGCCATCTCTACGACGCGGTACGGAAGGCCAACATCAGGCCTCCGCGGAGAGCAGTTCACCTTGCTCCCGTAACCGGTTGATGTCCCTCGAGGGCGCGCTCCCGAACAGGCGGCGATACTCCCGGCTGAATTGCGACGGGCTGGCGTATCCCACCTGCCGGGCGGCCGTCGCGGCATCCATCCTCGAGGTCAGCATCAGGCGCCGGGCCTCCTGAAGGCGCAGTATCTTCTGAAACTGCAACGGGCTCATCGAGGTGACGGCCTTGAAGTGCTGGTAGAAGGAGGAGGGGCTCATGTTCACCATCCTGGCCAGTGCCTCGACGCGCATCGGCTGGTCGAAGTTAGACCGTATCCAGCGAATAGCCCGGGCGATACGGTACACGCTTGACTCGGCGAGGCCGATCTGGGCTACCCGGCTCCCTATCGAACTGCGCAGCAGGCGGATCAGGACCTCCTCGACCGCCAATGGGGCGAGCAGCTCGGCATCTTGCGGGCTGGCCATCAGCTCGAGCAACCGGAGCGCCGCTTTCACCACGCCCGCGTCGCTTCCGCCGATATACACCCCCTTATTCCCGTAGACCGCGGGCAGGCCGTGCGGATATACCTTCAAGATCAGCTCGGCAATTTGGCGGGGGTCTAAATCCAGGCGAAGGCAGAGGAAGGGCTCGGCGGGGCTGGCCCGGGTGACCTGAAACGACAGGGGCAAATCCACCGAGAACACGATCATCTGGGCCGGGTTGTACTCGTATCTCTCCGATCCCAGCAGAGCCGCTTTGGCCCCCTGTGCCACGATGCACAGCGCCGGGGTGGACAAAGCGAGCAAGGGGGCCTTGTAAGGGCGCGAGTGGCGGCTGACGTATACGCCGGGAAGCCGAAGCGCAAACACGCCGTCGTAGGGAGCGTACGCGCGGATCAACCCAGCCAGCTTCAGCAGGTCGGACGGATCCGGCTCCGTGGGGTTTTCCAAATGGGACAGGGGCTTCGCTTGGCTCATCGCGGTTCTCCCTTTGGGGCACGCTGCCGCCCTGACTTACCCCCATTGTAGGCAGCGCAACCGGCCCGATTTGCCTAAATCTCCAAATCCCTTATCCCATCCTCCATAGAGGAAGAGGTCCCCGGAGTTTTAGGCAAGAACCCCCCAGAAACAGACAACCGGCTGCGGGGTAAGCGGGGCCATACTGGCATCGCTGGCCGGCGCAACTTCCGGCTTTGCGTGGGAGGTAAACCACCATGCGTGCAACGGTCATGTACGGCCCCCGTGACGTGCGCTCCGAAGAGCGCCCAGATCCCCAAATCCTCGAGCCCACCGACGCGATCATCCGGTTGCCCGCCACCTGCATCTGCGGCTCCGACCTGTGGCCCTACCGTGGCTTCGACCGCCTAACCCAGCCCACCCCCATGGGCCACGAGTACGTGGGCATCGTCGAGGAAGTGGGCAGCGCGGTAAAGAACATCAGGCCGGGGCAGTTTGTGGTGGGCTCATTCTTTGCCTCGGACAACACCTGCCCCATCTGCCAAGCTGGCTACCATAGTTCCTGCGTCAACCGGCAACCCGGCGCCCCCACGGGGGCGCAAGCGGAGTACGCCCGCATCCCCCTGGCCGACGGTACCCTCGTCCCCACCCCAGAGATTCCCCCCGACGACCTGATCCCGAGCCTCTTGGCGGCCTCCGATGTGCTGGGGACCGGCTGGTTCGCTGCGGTGGCGGCCCAGGTGCAGCCGGGCAAGGCGGTCGCGGTAGTCGGGGATGGAGCCGTCGGGCTGCTGGCGGTGCTCTCTGCCAAGCAGATGGGCGCCGAGCGCATCTTTTTGCTGGGGAGCCGCAACCCATCGCGGCAGGCTTTGGCCAGGGAGTTCGGCGCTACGGACATCCTCGAGGAGCGCGGCGACGAAGGCGTAGAGCGGATCAAGGATCTGACCGACGGCCTGGGGGTGCACTCGGCCATCGAAGCGGTCGGCACCCAGGAATCCATGATGATGGCCATCCGCGCTACGCGCCCAGGAGGTCACGTGGGGTTTGTCGGCGTGCTCCACGACGTGGCCATTCCGGGGCAGGAGTACTTTTTCTCCCACGTACACCTGCACGGCGGGCCCGCCCCGGTGCGCCGCTTCCTGCCCGAGCTGATCGAGCTGATCTGGAAGGGGAAGATCAACCCCGGCAAGGTTTTCGATCTGACCCTGCCCCTAGCCCAGGTCGCCGAGGGTTACCGCGCGATGGACGAGCGCCGGGCGATCAAGGTGTTGCTGCGCCCATGATGGGGGACTCGAGCCGCCATGCCGTTATACCGTGTGCGCCGGCAACTCGATTTCCTGCACGGATGTTCTATGTCGTACGTCGTACGCCAAACGCGTTGGTAAAGGAGTAAACGAATGAGCCCATCGCTGTTGAAGCTCAACCACAGCATCCCAGAAGCCTGAGAACCACCCTAGAGGAGGGACGAGATGCAAAAGCGTAAACTGGGCCAGCTGGAAGTTTCGGCCATCGGACTGGGCTGCATGACCATGACCGGCGGCTACAGCGTGTCGCCGGAGCGGCGCGAGATGATCGCCCTGATCCGCAAGGCCGTGGAGCTGGGCGTGACCTTCTTCGACACCGCCGAGGTCTACGGCCCCTTCGTCAACGAGGAGCTGGTGGGGGAGGCCCTCGAGCCCTTCCGGGGTCAGGTGGCCATCGCCACCAAGTTCGGCTTCCGCCACGACGCGAACGGGCGTCCGAACCCCGCAAACGGCACCGACAGCCGGCCCGAGCAGATCCGGCGGGCGGTGGAGGGCTCGCTCAGGCGCTTGCGGGTGGAAGCCATTGACCTGCTCTACCAGCACCGGGTGGATCCCAACGTCCCCATCGAGGACGTGGCGGGCACGGTCAAGGAGCTGATCCAAGAAGGCAAGGTGCGGCACTGGGGCCTGTCCGAAGCGGGGCCAAAGACGCTCCGCCGCGCCCACGCCGTCTGTCCGGTAACTGCGGTGCAGTACGAGTACTCGCTCTGGTGGCGCAAGCCCGAACAGGAAATCCTGCCTATCTGTGAGGGGCTGGGCATCGGCTTTGTCCCGTACAGCCCCCTCGGCAAAGGTTTTCTAACCGGGGCGATTGACCAAACCACCGCCTTTGCCCCCTCCGACCTTCGCAGCCGGATCCCCCGCTTTAGCCCGGAGGCGCGGCAGGCCAACCAGGCGCTGGTGGAGCTGCTGCGAAACATCGCCGGGCGCAAGGGGGCCACCCCGGCGCAGGTCGCCCTGGCGTGGCTGCTGGCGCAGAAGCCCTGGATCGTGCCGATTCCGGGCACGACCAAGCTTCCTCGGTTGCAGGAAAACATCGGCGCGGTCAACGTCGCCCTCGCCCCGGAGGACCTGCAAGCCTTAGAGGAAGCGTCGGCCCAGATCCGGATCGTGGGCGAGCGCTACCCCGAGGAGCTGGAGCGCATGACCTATGTGGAATCGCCCCCAAAAGGTTGAACGCGTGAAAGGAGGTGAAGCGTATGGCCACCCAAGGAAGTGGATTCCAAAAGCCTAAGGCCGGCCGCTGGACGGCGGAAGAGCTGGCCCAAATCGCCCCGGCCGACGACCTCCACGTCGCCCCTTTTCGGGAAGACGGGGTCACCTACGGCACCCCCACCTGGGTCTGGTGCGTGGTGGTGGGGGAGGCCGTCTACGCCCGGGCCTACCACGGCCCCCGCTCTAGCTGGTACCAAGCGGCGGTGCGCCAGGGGGCCGGGCGGGTGCACGTGGCGGGGATGGTCCGGGAGGTGGTCTTTCAGCCGGTCCCGGCCGAGGATCCCCTCCAAAAGGCCATTGACGCCGCCTACCGGGAAAAGTACGGGGGAAGCCCCTACCTGGAACCCATGGTGAGCCCCCGGGCCCGGGCGGCCACCGTGCGGATCCTGCCCCGAGAGGAGGCGTAGTGGGTCAGCGGATCCTCATCACCGGCTCGGCGGACGGCCTGGGGCGGCTTCTGGCGCAGAAGCTGGTGGCCCTGGGGCACCGGGTGGTCCTCCACGCCCGCAACCCCAGGCGGGCCGAGGAGGCCCTGGCCCAGGTGCCCGGCGCCGAGGGGGTGCTGGTGGGGGACCTGGCCCGCCCTGAGGAAGTCCTCCGCCTGGCGGAGGCCGCCAAGGCCGCAGGGCCCTTCCATGCGGTGGTCCACAACGCCGGGGTGTACCAGGCCCCGGAGGGGGAGATCCTCTGGGTAAACACCCTGGCCCCCTACCTCCTCACCGCCCTCATCCCCAGGCCCCAGCGCTTGGTCTACGTCAGCTCCGACCTCCACCTCCAGGCGAGGCCCGACCTCGAGGCCCTGGCCAAGGGGCAGATTGGCTACGGCGAGTCCAAGTTCTACCTGGTCCTCCTGGCGAAGGCCCTCGCCCGCCTCTGGCCCGAGGTCTACGCCAACGCCGTGGACCCCGGCTGGGTGCCCACCAGGATGGGCGGCCCCACCGCCCCGGGTAGCCTCGAGGCGGGCGTGGCCACCCAGGCGTGGCTCGCCGTAAGCGACGATCCGCGGGCCAAGGTCAGCGGCCGTTACTTCCACCACCTGCGCGCAGCACGCCCTCATCCTCAGACCGATAATGTGGTGCTCCAGGAGGCCTTCTTGACCCTGTGCGCCAAGCTGACCGGCGTAGCCCTGCCTAAGGAGAGGTGAGCCATGCGGGCGATACCCATCCTGATCCTGAGCTTGGCCCTTTTGGCCCTCGCCCAGGAAGACGCCGTGCGGGTGGAACCCGTACGCTAAGGGAGGAGATGAACATGATCCAGATACATCGGAAAGGCACGCACCCCAAGGCCCAGGGCGACCCCGCCTACTTCACCGGCCCGGTGGAGGTGGAAACCCTTCTGGAGGCCCCACCCCCGGCCCGGGTCCGGGTGGCCCGGGTGCGCTTTGCCCCCGGGGCCCGCACCCACTGGCACACCCACCCCCTGGGGCAGACCCTGGTGGTCCTGGAGGGGGTGGGCTGGGTCCAGGAGGAGGGCGGCCCCAAGCAGGAGATCCGCGAGGGGGACGTGGTCTGGTTCCCCCCAGGGGTCAAGCACTGGCACGGGGCCGCCGCCCACACCCCCATGGTCCACCTGGCCATCCAAGAGGCCCAGGAGGGCCAAACCGCCCACTGGCTCGAGCCCGTAAGCGAGGAGCAATACCAGGGCTGATCATTACCCCGCCCTGGATGCGGTTCGCTCGAGCTCGGCGGCTTGGTACTTCAGCCCCTGGCGCTCCAGGTGCTGCAAGAAGTCCTTCGGTGCGCCCTCGTCGGTGATGAGCAGGTCGATCTCCTCCAGCGCGGCGAAGCTGGCCAGCGTCGCCCGCCCCAGCTTGCTGGAGTCCACCAGGGCGTAGGCGGTGTCCACCGACCGGATCATGGCCTGCTTGGTCTGGGCCTCGTAGGGGTTGGGGGTGGTGTAGCCCTTGACCGCCGTAACCCCGGTAGCGCTCATAAAAGCCTTGTCGGCGTGGTAGACCTCCAGGGTCCGCACCGCCGCCGGGCCGATCAGGGCCATGCTGTGGTGGCGCACCTGCCCGCCCAAAAGCAGCAAATCCCAGCGGGTCTCGGAGAGCTCGAGGGCGATGGGCACCGAGTTGGTGATGACGTAGAGCGAGCGAAACCGGCGCTTCATCAGCTGGGCCAGCACCAGCGTGGTGGTCCCGGCATCGAGGACGAGGGTGTCGCCCTCTTCGATATACTCCAGCGCCGCCTGGGCGATGGCCTGCTTTTCCGCCTGCTGAAGGTGGATTTTTTCGCGAAAAGAGGGGTTGAACAGGCTTTTGTGCGCAGCGGTGGCCCCGCCGTGGGTGCGGTGCAGCAGGCCGCGGCCCTCGAGCTCGGTGAGGTCTTTGCGTATGGTGACGTGGCTGACCCCAAAGAGCCCGACCAGCTCGTCCACCTGCACCGAGCCCTTCCGTTCCAGGAGCTCGATGATCTTGCTACGCCGATCCTCGGTTTTCATATAAAACCCGCTGAAAAAGACGCCACGGGCCGGGCTTTCCATCTTGTCGCACCCCTCATCCCCCTTCCGAGCGGCCCCCCACGGGCAGCCTCAGCGGCTTCCCCGCCCAATCCTCCCGCATCCAGCCCCAGTCGGGGTCGTCCACGGGCGGTGTGGCCCGGGCCTCGCCGAGGGCTTCGCCGGCCATGTAGTTGAGGTAGTAGACGTTGGACCCGGGCGGCGCCACAACCGGATGATAACCCCTGGGCGCGAGGATCAGGTCGCCGTCTTTGGCCAGCAGAAGCTCGTCCAGGCCGTCTTCGGGGCTGTAGTTGCGGTGGATGGCCCAGCCGGTCTTAGGGCTGATCCTGTAGTAATAGGTCTCCTCGATGTACAGCGAGCCCATGCGCCCGTCGTGGCGGTGCGGCGGCCAGCCCGACCAAAAGCCCGAGGGCGTGTAGACCTCGTAGAGCAGCAGGCGCTCGGCGGGAAGGTGTGGCCCCAGGATGTGCGACACCTGGCGCAGCGCGTTGGCTCCCCCCCGCATCTCCACGCGAATTTCCTCGGGCCTGAACAGCCGCACGGGATAGCGTCCCTCCGCGGGGGCCCCCCCCAGGGCAAACTCGGCCTCCGTAAGCGCCTGGACCAGGTATTCGGTGCGCGGCGGCAGGTACAAGACCGAGGGCAGCTCGGAAAAGACATCCTGGCGCTTTAGCGCGAAGGAGCGGGTCCCGACCTCGACCCGTATCTCCCCCGATAGCGGCACCAGGGCCACCTCCCGACCGTCGGAGCTGCCCTGCTGGGTATGGCCCGCCGGAAGGGCCACGGCCTGGAAGGAGAGGTACTTCCACCCCGCCGAGGCCGGGTTCACCTCGACGAGGCTCCCCACGCCCGAGCGGGGCCTGCGGTGGTTGGGCGAGCTCATGCGATCTCCTCCAGCCGCACGGGGCGCCCCTCTTTGAGGCTCCTGGTCGCCGCCAGGGCGATGCGCAACGACTCTATGGCGTCTTTGGGGCCCGGCGTGGGCGGCTTGCCGGTGGCCAGCGCCCGGAAAAAGGCCTCGAGCTCGAGGCGGTAGGCTTCCTTGAAGCGGTCCATGAAGAAGTGGTAGTGGTCGGCCCTGACCCCGCTGCCGTACTGCCACAGAGGGGTCTTGGGGGTGGCGTCCATCACCAGCTTGCCCCCGGAGCCGAAGACCTCGGTGCGCACGTCGTAGCCATACACCGCGCGCCTGGAGTTCTGGATGACCCCCAGCGCGCCGTTCGCGAAGCGCAAGGAGAGGTTGGTGGTGTCCACGTCGCCGATCTCGCCGATTCTGGGGTCTACCCGCACCGCGCCCCAGGCGTGGACCTCCTCTACTTCTCCAACCAAAAAGCGCGCGCAGTCGATGTCGTGGATGGACTGGTCGATGAAGATGCCCCCCGAGCCCTGGAGGTACTCGAGGGGGGCCGGAGCCGGGTCGCGCATCACCGCGATGAACTGCTCAACCTCCCCGATCTCCCCCGCCTCGATCTTTTCCTTGGCCTGGTGGTAGGGCGGGTCGTAGCGGCGCTGGAAGCCGATCTGGAAGGGCAGGCCTTTTTGCTCCACGACCCCCAGCACCCGCCGGGTCTCCCCCAGGTCCTTGGCCACGGGTTTTTCGCAGAAGATGGCCTTGCCGGCTTGGGCCGAGAGCTCGATGTAGCGGGCGTGGGTGTCGGTAGGCGTGACGATGACCACCGCCTCCACGCCGGGGTGGTGGATGGCCTCCTCGGGGTCGGCGTAGATCCTCTCCGCCCGCAGCAAGCCCCTGGCCGCCTCCGCGGCCTGGGCATTGGGATCGGCCACCGCCAGCACCCGGGCCTCGGCCACGCCCAGCATGGTACGGGCGTGTTCCATGCCCATCCGTCCTGCACCCAATAAAGCGACGCCATAGGTCTTACCCATGTGAACCTCCGGGTTGATCAAAACCCACCCCTCGAGCGGATGAACTCGAGCACTTCGTCGAGATACGGGGCAAAGTCCGCACAGCCGATCCGGGTCACCACGATGGCTCCACAAGCGTTGCCCATGCGCGCACTCTTGTACCAGTCCCAGCCCTGCAAGCGCCCGTAGATCAAACCCGCCGCAAAAGCATCCCCCGCACCCAGCACGCTGAGCACTTCCACCTCGAAGCCCGGGGCATTCACCACGCTGCCGTCCGGCAGGTACACATCGGCCCCCCTGGCCCCCCGTTTGACCACCAGGGCCTCTCCCCCCCTGCCCAATAGCGCCCGGATGTTGGCCTCCACATCGCCTTGGATTTCCGGCGCGGTGATCTGCGAGTGGCGGATGGTGATGTCCTCGGCCCGGCGCAGCATGGCCGCGTTGACCTCCTCCTCGGTGCCGATGGCCACATCCACCATCGGCAATAAGGCGCGGATCTGCACCCCATAGGCGCGGGGGTCGTGCCAGCCGTCGGCCCGAAAGTCGAGATCCAAAAAGACCGTGACCCCCGCGGCCTTGGCCTGTTCGGCGGCAAAAAAGGTGGCGCTGCGGCTGGGCTCTTTGGCCAGGGCAAGCCCAGAAAGCTGCACGGCCTTGGCCTGGGCAATGGGCGTATTGAGCACATCATCGATCGAAAGCTGGATGTCGGCGGCGTTCTCACGGTAGAAGGTGATGGGGAATCTATCCGGAGGCTCGATGCCCAGCAGCACCGCCGAGGTGCGGGTTCCGGGCTTTTGCGGGATGAAGCGGGTCTCCACCCCTTCGCGCTTGAGCCTCTCGACGATGAACTCCCCTATTTTGTCCTCCCCCACCGCCGTCAGCAGCGCGGCCTTGAGCCCAAGGCGGCTGGCCCCGACCGCGATGTTGAGCGGGCTCCCGCCGATGTAGGCCCCGAAGGTACGGATATCGGGAAAAGGGGCCCCGATGTCGTTGGAGTACAGGTCGATGGAGGAACGCCCGATGGTGATGAGGTCGTACATGCCTATCCCCTCAGTACCCCGTGACCTGGCGCAGGTACTCGCGGTTGCGCCTGGCGCTCTCTTTGGGCTCGCCCATGCCCGGCAGCACGTCCTGCTCCACCGTGATCCAGCCGTCGTAGCCCAGCGAAATCAGCTTGCGGGTCACCGCAGCGAAGTCGATCTGGCCCTTACCCAGTTCGCAGAACACCCCGCGCCCGACGGCCTCCTTGTAGTTCCAGCCTTTGCTGCGGGCTTCGCCGGCGACGACGGGGTGGCAGTCTTTGTAGTGCACGTACCATATGCGCCCCCAGAAGCGCTCGAGGCCCGCGAGCACCGCTTCTGGCTGGTTGGTGCCCGTTCCGTAGAGGTAGTGCCCGGTGTCGAACACCAGCCCAATGACGGCGCCGTCGGTGTGCTCGAGGAAAGCCTCGATCTCCCAGGGCGCCTCCACGTACCCCGCCGAGTGGTGGTGGAAGACCGTGCGCAAACCCGTCTCGTCGTAGACGGCCCGGGCGATGCGCATGGCCCCCGCGGCAAAGGCCTTCCACTGCTGGGCGCTGAGGCCCAGCTCAGGCCGGATACGCCCGGCGTTCTCGAAGCGCACCGGGTCGCGGCTGTGCTCATCGGCCAGCACCACCAAGGGCTGCCAGCCATCGCCCACCTCGGCCACGCTTTTCAAGAGGCGGGCCGTGCGCAGCACGCGCGCTTCGCCCGCGGTGTGTTCGCTGGGCTCGAGCAGGTAGACCCCTTCGTAGGCCCCCAGCATGGTCAGGCCGCGCGAGGTAAGCTCCAGCCGCAAGCGCTCGGGTTCGGTGGGCATGTAGCCAAAGTCGCCCAACTCGGTGCCACGGTAACCGGTTTCTACCAGCTCATCGAGCATTTGCGCGTAGCCGATGCCCTGCCCCCACCCCTCGATGGTGCCCCAACTGCACGGTGCATTGCCGAAACGGATAGCCATTGTCTAAAGTTCCTTTCCCGGAGGTCTTGTCAGAAATAGCGCCGCTGCTTCTTCAGGTAGGCCTCGTACGCCTCGCGGGCCTTCCTGACCGCAGGCTGGCCCGAGACCTCGGCCACCGGCACGTCCCACCAGCTCTCGAAGCCCGGCAGGCGGTCGTCTACACTCACCGCAACCACGATCACCCGCACGCCCCTGGCTTTGCGGGCCTCTTTGAGGGCTTCTGCCAACTCGCGGTAGTTCCTGGGGCTCCACACCGTCGCCCCCATGGCCCTGGCGTGGGCGGCGAAGTCCACGGCCACCGGGGGGCCGTCGGTGCGGCCCGTCCTAGCGTCGCGCCGCCGCAGCTCGTTGTTGAAGGAGGGCGAGCCCAACGACATCTGCAGGCCGCGAATCGAGCCGAAGGCCCGGTTGTCGATCAGCACGACCGTAAAATCCAGCCCCTCGGCCACCGCGGTGACGATCTCCGAGTTCATCATCAGGTAGCTGCCGTCCCCCACGAAGACCACCACCTCGCGCCCCGGCTCGGCCAGCGCCACCCCCAGCCCGGCGGGAATCTCGTAGCCCATGCAGGAGAAGCCGTACTCGAGGTGATAGGCCTTGGGGTCTTCACAGCGCCAGAGCTTGAGCAGATCGCCCGGCAGGCTCCCCGCCGCGCAGATCACGGTGGCCTTGCCGCCGAAGGCCTCGCCCACCAGACCGATGACCTCGGCCTGGGCCATCTCCTTCTTCTCGGGCCGGGGGGTACGGTACTCGCTCACCAGGGCGTCCCACTCCCGCTTGAGCCGGGCGACCTCTTCGCGGTAGGGGGCCGAAGTGCCCGCGAAGCCCTCGAGGGCCGCGGTCAGGGCCTCGAGCCCGCGCCGGGCATCGGCCACCAACGAAACCCCGGAGAGCTTACCGGCGTCGAAGGGCACCACGTTCAACCCGACGAACTTCACCTCCGGGTTCTGAAAGGCGGTCTTGGAGGCGGTGACGAAGTCGCCCAACCGCGTGCCGATGGCCAGGACCAGGTCGGCCTCACGGGCCAGGCGGTTGGCGGCGGTTCCCCCGTTTGCACCCACCGGGCCCACGTTCATGGGGTGATCCCAGGGCAAAGCCCCCTTGCCCCCCTGCGACTCCGCTACCGGAATGCCGTAGGCCTGGGCAAAAGCGGCGAGCTGGGTGTGGGCTTCGGCGTAGAGCGTGCCCCCTCCGGTCACGATCAGCGGGCGTCTGGCCCTGCGGATGAGCTCGGCCACCTGTTCCAGCACCTCCGGCTCGGGTGTGGGGCGGCGGATGCGCCAGACCCTGGGGGCGAAGAACGCCACCGGCCAGTCGTAAGCCTCGGTCTGCACGTCCTCGGGCAGGCAGAGGGTGACCGCTCCGGTCTCGGCGGGATCGGTGAGCACCCGCATGGCCTCGGGCAGCGCGGAGAGGAGCTGGGAGGGCCGGGTGATGCGGGTGAAGAAGCGGGAGAGGGGCCGGAAGGCGTCGTTCACGCTCACGTCGTGCTCGAGGGGGTGCTCGAGCTGCTGCAGGACGGGATCGGGCAGGCGGCTGGCGAAGTAGTCGGAGGGTAGGAGCAACACCGGCAGGCGGTTGACGGTGGCGGTGGCCGCGGCGGTGAGCATGTTGGTGGAGCCCGGCCCCACCGAGGCGGTGCAGGCGAAGGTGGACAGGCGGTTTTTGTGCTTGGCATAGGCGATGGCCGCGTGCACCATGGCCTGTTCGTTCTGGGGTCGGTAGGTGGGTAGGCCCACCGCGTCGCCGTACTCCTCCAAAGCCTGCCCCAGGCCAGATACGTTGCCGTGACCGAAGATGGCCCAGACCCCCCGGATGAGGCGCTCTTCTCTCCCGTCTCGCTCCGCGAACTGGGCGGCCAGGAACTTGACCAGGGCCTGGGCGACGGTGAGGCGAAGGGTACTCACGCCCTGACCTCCAGTCCCGGCAAGATGCGGAGTGCCCAAAGCCCGGCGCGGTCATGGTTTCGCTTTTGCCCTTTCATATCTCCCCCTGAACTCCTGCACCCTGACTGCACAGCCGGTCTCGAGCGGCTAACCTGCCGCCAGGCATCGCCAAAAAAGAACGGACCCGCTGTGCGGCTGGCTACGAAGACGCCCTGGCCAGTCGGTAGTCGGTATTCTAAGAAGCTCGGCTTTCGTATGTCAATATTACTGGGCCATAGCGAAAGAAAAGCGAAAGCTTCATCTTTCATTTCAAATCCGACCATCGCCCCTCTGCCCCTCACCCGAGCAGCAAGCCCTGGAGGGCCCTGAACCCGCGGATTGCCACCTGCTCAGGGTCTTCCTTCCACAGCGCTTCGTTGAAGGTCTCCAAGCTCCACGGCCCGTCGAAGCCGCTCGAGCGCAGCTCCTGGAGGTAGCGCTTCAGGGGAATCCGCCCCTCCCCCGGAAGCACCCGGTCCCCATCCTCGATGGACATACTCGCGGGCCGGGCGCAGTCGTTGAGGTGGACCAGGCGCAGGCGGTCGGCGGGGAAATCGCCAAAGCTGCTCCCTGAGGCATACACGTGGCAGGAATCCGGTACGAAACCGATCTCGGGAAGGGAGCGCGCGAGCTCGAGGGCTTTGGCGGAGGTATTCACCGGGCACTCGGCGAAGCCCAAGAACTCGAAGCCCAGCTCGATACCGTATGGTTTCGCAGCCGCCTGAGCCAGGGCCAAGCCCTCGCGCAGGCCCTCAAGCGCGGCCTCGAAGGAAACACCCCTAGCCCGCAGCGGGACGACCAGCAGCAGCCCCGCGCCCAAGGCCGCAGCGATGTCGAGCAGCTCGGGCAGGTCGGCTTCGAGCTTCCTGGTGTCGAGCCTCCCGCCGGGCAGAGATTGAAGCCCCAGGCCGTTGAGGCTCACGACCCTCCCGCCTCCCGACCTCAAAGCGGATACCGTCGCCTCGAGCTCGCTTTTGTTGTCCTTGTCCCGCAGGCGCTCGGCCCTGGCCTCGATGCCCGCAAAACCGGCTTTGAGGGCCACCTCGAGCTGACGCGGGGTGGGGGTGGTCATGAGGGTCGCGCCGTTCAGATACGGTTCGTTCATAGGGGTCTCTCCAAAGCCTTATTTCTCGCGGATCACCCCGAAGGTGAGCCCCGCCAACACGTAGCGCCGGGCCAGGATCATCAGGATCAGGGGAACCAGCAGGGCGATCAGCCCGGCTGCGGCCATCTCGTTCCAGATCAGGTTGAACTGGGTAACGAAGGCCTGCACGCCCACCGGGAAGGTCTGGGCCCTGGGGGTCTGAGTCAGGATCAGGGCAAACAAAAACTCGCTCCAGGCGAAAGCGAAGATGATGATGCCCGCCGCAAGCAGCCCAGGGGCAATCAGCGGCAGCACCACCCGGAAGAACGAGACGGGCCGGGTCGCACCGTCGACGAAGGCGGCCTCCTCGAGCTCTAAGGGCACTTCGGCCAGGAAGCTCTTGAGCATCCAGATGGAGAAGGGCAGGTTGAAAAGGGTGTAGATGAACACCAGGGCCAAAGGGTTGTCGTAGAGCTGGAGGGTGCGCACCACCCCGAAATAGGGCACCACCACCGCCACCGGCGGCAAAAAGCGCAGGCTCAAGGCCCAGTTCAGCACCCCCACCCGCAGCCTCCTCGAGACCGGCAGACGGGTGATAGGGTAGGTGATCAACAGGCCCAGGGTGAGCGTGGTCAGGACCGTGGCCCCGCAAACCAGCACGCTGTTGCGCAGGAGCTTCCAATTACCCTTTTCCACCAGCACGGTGTGGAAGGCCTCGAGGGTGGGGGCCTGGGGCACCAGCGTGGGCACGATGTGGCCCAGCAGCTCGCCCTGCCCCTTGAGCGAGGTGGCGACCAGCCAGTACAGCGGGAAGAGGTAGACCAGCCCGAAGGCTACCAGAACCGGTAGGGCAACCACCCGCCAGAGCAAAGCACGCCCGCGCATCAGTCCCTCTCCAGCGGCAACAGTCGCGTGATGAACGAGTATAGCAGGCTGATCCCCACCATCACCATCACCGCTAGGGCCGCCGCCTCGCCGGTGTCGAAGAACTTGAAGGCGATGCGGTAGAGGTACAGCGACAGCAACTGGGTAGTGGTCCCCGGCCCCCCGCCGGTGAGGATGAAGACGTGGTCGAAGACCCGCAGCACGTCGGCCAGGCGGAAGAAGAGGATCAGCAGTAGTAGGGGCCTCAGGTAGGGCAGCTCGATGTGCCAGAACTGGCTCCAGGAGGTAGCGCCGTCCACCTGGGCGGCCTCCACCGACTCCCTGGGCACCGTCTGGAGCCCGGCGAAGAGCACCAGGTACACGAAGGGCGTCCACTGCCAGATGTCCACGCTGGCCACGGCGAGCATGGCCGTGTAGGGCTGGCCCAGCCAGTTGATCTCCTGGTGAATCCAGCCCGCCATGATCAGCAGGTGGTTCAGCACCCCGTAGTTGGGGGCATAGATCAGGCGGAAGATCACCCCCACCGCCACCGGCGGGATGACGATGGGGGTGATCGCCAGCAGGTACAGCACCAGCTTGAGCCAGCTCGAGCGCACCGTGCGGTGCACCAGCAGCGCCAGCAACAAGCCCAGCACGATCTCTAAGGGCAGCACGATTGCCGCGTAGATGGCCGTCTGCTTGAGAGAGGCGTACAGCAGGGGGTTCTCGAGGCTGCTCTGGTAGTTCAAAAGGCCCACGAACTTCCCCCCACGGGTAGCCGTGACCGACTGCACCAAGGCCACCGCGAAGGGATAGGTGACGACGCAGAAAATCACCCCCAGCACCGGGAAGAGCATCCAGTACGCTAGGCGCTCCTGGCGGCTGAGGCCCCCGCGCCCCCCTTTGCGGGGGAGCGCGGGATGCATTGAGTCACCGAGGTTGGCCATCGCCTCAGTACCCGGCCTTCTTCATGATGGCGTCGATCTCGCTACAAGCTTTCTGCATGGCCTGCTCGGCGGTCTGCTGCCCGGCCAGGGCGGCGTTGAGGTTGGTGCCAATGGAGGTCTCCACCGCGTTCCACTGGTCGGTGCGGGGCCGCCAGTTGGGCCCGGAGGCCAGCGAGTCGGCTAGGGCGGCGAAGTAGGCATGCTTCTGGCTCATTGCCGGGTCTTTGAGGATGCTCAGGCGCGAGGGGATGCCCCCGGCATCGACATAGGCCTTCTGGGTGCTGGGCGAAATCAGCCACTTGATGAAGTCGGCGGAGGCCTTGGCGTTGGGCGAGCCCTTGGGGATGACCAAAAGCCAGTTGCCCATCATGCCCCGGCCCGGCTGCCCGTTGGGGCCCCCGGGCATTTTGATGTAGGCCAACTTGCCGATGGTCTTGGAGACTTTGGGGTTTTCGGTAAAGCCCGTGACCTCGCCGGGCCAGATGGTCGACTGATGGCCCTGGCCGGTCATCAACAAGCGCGAGCGGTCGGCAGCGTCGGTGTTCTCCGGTCCGCTCTGGGCCACGGCCTTTAGGTCCTTGACCAGGAAGTTGGCGGCCCGCACGGCGTTGGCCGAGGTCAGGGTGCACTTCCAGTTGTTGTCGAAAACATCCCCGCCGAAAGACCACAAGATGGGCAGCCAGTCGGCCACGATGGGGTTGGTGGCCGCGCCGCGGATCACGTAGCCGGCGTAGCCCGGCTTGTTGAGCCGCCTGGCGGTGTTGAGCACGTCCGTCCAGGTGCGGGGGGCAGCGGAGTTGTCCTTGCGGTAGGTGAACAGCTCCACGTTGCCCACGATGGTCATGCCGTAAAGGCGCCTTTGCTTGTTCCTCTCTGAAGGGGGAACCGGCCCTTTGGGAGGAGGCCAGGTGCCCACGTCGTAGACCACTGAAGGGATGTCCGGATCACGGGTGAAGCCCAGCGCATCGAGCGGCTCGAGCCAACCTTCGGTGCCGAACTTAGGCATCCAAGGATCGTCGATCATAGCCATGTCGATGGTCTGACCCCCAGCCTGGAACGTCGTCACCAGCTTTTCGTAGAGTTGCGGATAGGGGCTTTCGACGATCTCGAGCTTGATCCCGGTCTCCTTCTCGTACATCGGAGCCACCGCCTTTAGACCCAAATCCTCGTCCCCCGCCACCGCAGCGATCACCAGCTTGGCAGGCTTAGCCCCCTGGCCTTGTCCCAGCATTAAACTCAGACCCAAAAGTCCTAGAATAGCTAATAGCCCCAATACTTTCGCCCTATACTGCATGTCCACCTCCTCAAAAGCGCACTGGTGACGACAACGCATCAAAGAGGTTTGATGTTTCGTTGTTGTTTCGATATTATATTTATTCGAAATCAAAATGTCAACTTAGGCTTTTCTCAAGTAAATACTCAGATATCGTTGAAAAGCCAAAGATTGACCCTCAAATAGAAAGGTCTCGAGGTTTCGAATCGAAACTAGCGAGTTCTACTCCGGCTTGGCCTCTCTTCCCATCAACTCGGATAGCTCCTGCCGGGGGTCCGCCCCCTCGTAGATGACCTGATACACCGACTCGGTGATGGGCAGTTCGGCCTCGGTTTGCTTGCCCCAGGCATGCAGCGCCTTGACCGTGTAGATGCCCTCCACGGCTTGCTTCTGGGCCTCGAGGTCGGCCAAGCTGACCCCTTGGACGATCCTCTCGCCCGCCCCGCGGTTCCTCGAGTGGGGGCTGGTGGCCGTGGCCACCAGGTCGCCCAGCCCGGAAAGCCCGTAGAAGGTCTCGGCCTCGGCCCCCTGGGCCACGCCAAACCTCACGATCTCGCGCAAGCCGCGGGTCACCAGGGCAGCCCTGGCGTTATCGCCCAGCCGCAACCCGTCCGACATCCCGGCGGCCAGGGCGATCACGTTCTTGAGCGCCCCGCCCAGCTCCACCCCGATCAGGTCGTCGCTGGTATAGACCCGGAAGCTGGGGCCGGCGAAGACCTGCTGCACCAGCCGCGCCAGCCCCTCCTCTGCCGCAGCGGCCACGGCGGCGGCGGGCAGGAAACGCCCCACCTCCTCGGCGTGGTTAGGGCCGGAGAGGGCCGCCACCCGCGAAACTCCGGTGATCTCGCGGATCACCTGGGTCATGCGCAACAGGCCGCCTTCGCTGTACTCGAGGCTCTTGACCGCGGAGACATAAGCCGGGGCCAGGGGAAGCGCGGCCAGGGTAGCGCGCAAGCCTTTGGAGGGGATGGCCACCACCGCAAGCTCGGCCTCCCAGAGGGCTTCCTGGGGATCGGCGGTGGGCCGGATCGCCGGGGGCAGGACTACCCCCGGCAGGTAATCGCGGTTTTCCCGCATCGCCACCAAGGCTTCGGCCTGCTCGGCCCGCCGGGCCCACAGCGCAACCTCGTTCCCGCGGCTGGCGGCGAGAACGGCCAGCGCGGTACCCCAGGCTCCCGCACCAAGGACAGCGATCTTCATGGCCTATCAGCGCATCAGGTAAATCAGCGAATACGACTCGTAGAAAGCCCCCACTACCAAGAAGAAAGCCCCCAGGTAGACGGTGAGCGCCAGGGCCCGGAAGCCCGCCCCATACCCCTCGCGCCGCAGCACCTTGGAAAGCAGCACCATTCCGCCAAACGTCACCAGGATATACGCCTGCAGTTCGATGAGCAGGGTGGGGACGTGGAAGAGATAACGGCCCGCGGGAAAGAGCGCGGGGGACAAGGCCAGGCCGAAGAAGAAATAGCGCAGGCCGTTGAGCAGCAGCGCCGGGATACCCAAAGCCAGCGCCGGAAGGGCCGTGGTGAGCAAAAGACCCCGGGTGAAGTTCCAGAAAAAGATGATCAGGGCGACCTCGAGCGGCCCCGCCGTGAGCAGCCCGCCCAGGCCCACCTGTTGCAAAGCCCCCCCGACCAACTTTTGCACCAGCATGGCCACCTGGGGGGAGGCGTAGGCGGTGAAGGAGCCCAGCACGAAAAGGCCATACAGCCCTATGTTGATGCCCAGATAGAGCCTGCCGTACTGCCGCACCAAGGCCCAGCCCTCCTGCCACAGGCCACGCAGCCTGCCAGGCAAAAACAGTAGCGCCAGCCACAGCAGGGAAAGCCCTAGGAAGGCCCACCAGGCCAGCGGGCTCGAGGTCCAAGCGGGGATCAGGCTGGCGTCCGAGACCCAGCCAATCCCAACCACCCGGTCCCCCCGCAGCGAGACCTGTACGTTGCCCCCCTGCCCCCCCACGGCGGCGGGGAAGCGGACCACCGTGGTGCCGTCGGGGTTTTGGGCAAGCTCGGGTTGGTCGAGGTTGATCTCGAGCCCTCCCGGTACCGGGGAGAAGGCCAAGGCCCGCTCGAGGATCCTGAGCTGTTCGTCCAGCGGCTTGCCGATGGCCTGGGCCGGATCGGTGTTGTATTTGCCGGCCTGCCAGTCCCGCACCGCCTGGCGGGCCTGCTCGAGGGCGGCCCCCTGGGCCAGGGCGGGGAACGTACCCAAGATCAGCACGGCCATGACGGCTAAGCAGGTGAAGAGGGTCAAACGTCCTACGTCGAACGTCCTACGTAGTGGGCTCGAGCAACCTTGGGCATAGGGCGTGAACCGTACGACGTTCGCCTTTCGACTTTTGGCTCTCGACATACTCACACTTCCTGCAAGGGTACCCCGGCCCGGCACAAGGGACAGTCCGCCGCGTCATATGTGGGGAACTCGAGGGCGGTGAGGGCCCGCAAGGGCACGCCGAAGTCGGCTTGGCCCCCGCTCCGGTCCACAATCGCGCCTACCGCGACGCACTCTGCCCCCCTGGCCCTAGCCGCCGCTATGGCCCGCTTTAGCGAACCTCCGGTGGTGATCACATCCTCGACAGCCAAAAACTTCTCGCCCGGATGGATGGTGAGCCCCTCGCGCACGTACATTCCACCCTGGGGTTCCTTCTCGGCAAAGAGGGCCCGACCTCCCAGGTACTTGGCGGTGACGAAAGCCAACACCACCCCGCCCATGGCCGGGCCGATCACGAAATCCACCTCCAGATCCTCGAATAGCCCGGCGATTCCCTCCCCCACCGCCTCGGCATACAGCGGGTGCTGCAGGAGGGTGGTGGATTGCAAGAACATGGGGGAGTGGCGGCCTGAACGTAAGAGAAAGTGGCCCTCGAGCAGGGCTCCGGTCTCGCGGTACATCTGCAGAACGTCCACCTCTCCTATGCTACCCGGCAGGATGCCTCGCGGCAAAACCAAGGCTCACGCCAGCGCTTTCAGGTAGGCATCGGCCTGGGAGCACGCCGCCTGGATGTCCGGCTTGCCCCCAGGGTAGTAAAGCGACCGGCTGGCCGAGTTCAGTAGGCCCGCGCCGCTCACGGGGGTACCCCCCTGGGCCCCCAGGCCGGGGAGCAGGAGAAGCGAGTGGGGCAGCGCAGAGCGCAGTTCGCTCACCTGCTCGGGGTAGGTCGCCCCGACCACCGCCCCCACCCGGCTCCACTGGCCCACCCGATAGCGCTCGGCCTGCCGGTGGAGCCACGCCGCGACCGCCTGGTAGAGCTTCTTTTCCCCTACGAGGAGGTCCTGGAACAGCCCCGCGCCGGGGTTCGAGGTCTTGACCAGGACGAACACCGCCCCCCCCGACCGCGCGGCGGCCCGGAAGAAAGGCTCCATAGCGTCCTCCCCCAGGTAGGGGTTTACGGTGAGGGCCGAACCGGGGTAGGCCTCGAGGTAGGCCCGGGCATAGGCTTCGGCGGTGGAGCCGATGTCGCCGCGCTTGGCGTCCACGATCACCGGCACCGCCATCACCCGGGCCCCCGCGATCAGCTCGTGCAGCAAGGCGAACCCCTCTGGCCCCAAAGCCTCGAAGAAGGCGGCCTGGAACTTGACGGCGGCAATCCTCCCGGCCAAAGCCTCCATCAGCTCGAGGGTATAGGAGCGAATCGCGGCGATTGGCTCGGCGGGGTGTAGCTCAGGCCGCGGGTCCACCCCTAGAACCAACGGGGGACGGCCCTCGATCTCCAGAACGAAGTCGCAGCTCATCCCCCTAAGCCTACACGCTCAGCCCAACCCCATCCTCAGGAATCTTGTGTACGATAGGGCCGTGAACGAGACCGCCCAAGGACAAGACGAAATCTCCCTGCGCGATCTGTACCTGGTGCTCAAGCGCAACGCCCGGACTATCCTCGCCGTCCCGCTGGGAGCTGCCCTGGTCACCTTCGCCATCAGCACGATCCTCCCCAAAACCTACCGCAGCCAGGTCAACCTCAGCCTCTCGGTAACCAGCCAGCAACAGCTCTCCGGCCAGATCCTGGCCAACCTGCCCTCGCTGAGCGGGCTGGCGGGCTCTTTCCAAGACCTGCTGGCGACCCGGGAGCTGGCCCAAACCCTCGGCGTGGCCAACCCCGCCTCGCGCTACCAGGCCAAGTTCGACGATAAGACCGGCGTCTGGAAGCTCTCGGCCAAGGGCTCGAGCCCCGAGGAGGCCAAGCGCGCCGCCGAAAAGCTCCTCGCCACCGCCCGCGATTTTCTGGAGGGCCGGCTGACCCAGACGGTAAACAGCAACCTGGCCGCTTTGCTGGCCCAAGCGCGCATCGACGCCGAGGGCGCCCAGCTCGGCCTCCAGGAGATCAAAAAAGCCCTGGCCAACACCTCCCCTACCGCAGGCGCCGACGCCGCGGTGGCCGCAGCGCTGGAGTCGCAAGGGGTGAACCCCTTGGTGGCCCGCGCGTCTAGCCCAGCCTACGCCTCGCTCAAGCTGCAGGAAGCCAACCTGCGCTCCCAGCTGGCCCAGGCCCAAGCCCGGATCGAGACCTACTCGCGGCTCGCCCAAAACCCCCAGGAGATCCGCGCCCTGGTCGGCCAGGCCATACAGATCCAGATCCTAATCCCCCCGACTGAGCCCCTGCGCCCGGCCTCGCCCAAACCCCTGCTCTACGCCGCGATCGCCGCCGCGCTGGGGCTGTTCCTGGGGGTGTTTTGGGCCTTTTTGGCAGAAGCCTTGGCGCCGGGCAGGCCCGAAGCGGAGGCGGCGCATACTCCCCCATCCGTCAAGGAGACCGTGCGCTTGCCCTGAGAAAAGCTCCCGGTTTAGACCAGCCGGGCTTCCAAAACGATCTCCGGCACCGCGGCCAGCGCCTTGGAGATGGGGCATCCGGCTTTGGCCTGCTCGGCCAGCTGGCGAAACTTGGCCTCATCCAGCCCGGGCACTTTCCCCTCGAGGTGGAGCTCGATCTTGGTAATGGCAGGACCTTCGCCCAGGTGAACCTTGGCCGTGCAGTCGAGCCGCTCGGCGGGGGTCTGGTTGTTGGCCAGAAGCGCCGAGAGGAACATGGCATAGCAACCGGCGTGGGCCGCCGCGATCAGCTCCTCGGGGTTGGTCCCGGGTTCATCCTCGAAGCGCATCCGGTAGGTGTAGGGCCCCTCCCACGCCCCGCTGCCCAGTTTCAGACGTCCCTTACCCTCGCGGAGGGTCCCCTGCCAGGTGGCTTCGGCTGAGCGTATAGGCATACGTTTCCCCCTTCGGCCCTCACCATACCCCCCCCGCAGCGGGGGCGGCTGTGAGGCTGCTTGCAAATGGGCGAGCCCCCGCCAGACAATGGGGAGGTGCTGGCCTTTTTGTTCGTGGACGGACTGGGGCTGAGCGATGACCCCCGCAGCCCGCTCCAGACCCTCGAGCTGCCCACCCTGCGATGGCTGACCCGCGGCTTTTCGCGCCAGCCTTTTGTTGCCGCCCCGACCAGGGCTTACCGGGTGCTGGACGCCACGCTCGGGGTCGAGGGACTGCCCCAGTCGGGTACCGGGCAGACCACGCTCCTCACCGGCACCAACGCCGCCCGGTGGCTGGGCTACCACCAAGGCCCACACCCTTTACGCCGCTTACAAGATCTGCTGCGCGAAGAGAGCTTGCAGGTGTGGAGCCAGGCCAGGGGCCTCGAGGTCCTCCACGCCAACGGCTACCGCCAGGAGTACCTGGAGCGGGTCCAGACCTCGCGGCGCAACCTGCTCTCGGCCTTCGCCTACGCGGCCCGCTCGGCGGGGCTTGAGCTGCGCTCGCTCGAAGACCCCCTGGCCATCGCCCCCGCCTTCTGGGACGAGCCGGAGAAAGCCGGGGAGCGGCTGGCCCAGCTGGCCGAGCGACACGACTGGGTGGTGCTCGAGTACTGGGCGCTAGACTACTTCGCCCACCGCGAGCCCCACCTGTTGCCCGAGCGCCTCCTCGAGCTGGACCGGTTTTTGCGGGGCTGGCTCGAGGCCAACCCCTCCGCCACGCTTCTGCTGACCTCCGACCACGGCAACGCGGAAGAACCCTGGCACCCCCAGCACACCCGCAACCCGGTCCCCCTGATCGTGGTCGGCCCCCTGGCCGCTACGCTCCCGCCCATGTCGAGCCTGACCGACGTGGCGCCTTGGGTTCGCGCGGTGTTGGGGAAGTAGGCGCAGGGTTTGCGGTCGCTCGAGCGCCCCCCAACAGCCCCCATCGGCATGGGACGTGCGACCTTTCGGCGTTTTGCGCTTCACCTCGAGCGCTGCGCATTCTGCGCCGGCCGCCAGTACAGCGCCCGGTTCTCCGGGTAGAACAGCCAAATCAGCCCCAGCACCGGCTGGATCAGCGGCAAAAAGCCATAGTCCACCCCGTACAGGTGCCACACCGTCCGCCCGATGAAGGCCGGCTCGATCACGCTCCAGGTCCCCACGATCAGCACCCCCAGGGTCTCGAACCCCAGCAGCCCCACCGCCATGTACCAGGCCCAGGGCCGGCGCACGATAAAGCCCAGCGTGGCCAACAGGTAGGCCAGCGCCGCGACGGCGGACAAGCTGGGCGGAAGGTAATCGCTTACCCCAGGCTTGAAGAAGAGCTGGTAGATGGCCCTGGCCCCGGCGGAGAGGGCCAGCACCGGATAGGAAACGGTAAGGATCTGTCCAGCCGCGCGCACGAGTTGAGGAGAGGGGCGAATCACGTCCTATAGTCTAGCCTCCGGCGACACGTGGAACCAGGCAAAGATCATTTTGTAGGAATAGTTCCTATTATAAACTTATAAAATCCGACTGGAATACTTGACATTGATCCCCTAGGTCTTTACACTTTTCCTGCGCGCCTCGAGGCGCGCGGAGGAAACTTATGAAAAAAGCCGTTTCCGCGCTTCTTACCGTGGCGCTGGCCCTGGGGGTCGCCCAGGCCCAGCAGAGCCTCACCCTCTACACCGGGCGCAGCCAAGCCCTGGTAGACAAGCTGGTGCAGCAGTTCCAAAAGGACACCGGGATCAAGGTCAACGTGCGCTACGGACGCGACGCGGAGATCCTGGCAGCCTTGCAAGAGGAGGGCAGCCGCAGCCCCGCCGACGTGTTCTGGGCCAACACCTCGGGGGCCCTCGAGGAGGCGGTCAAGCGCAACCTGCTGGTCCAGCTCCCGGCCAGCCTGACCCGTCAGCCGCAGGAGTTCGTACCCTCCCATGGGCGCTGGGTTCCGGTTTCGGTGCGCTTCCGGGTGGCGGCCTATAACCCCGCCAAGGTCAAGGACTCGGACTTCCCGGCCTCGGTGATGGACCTGCCCAAGGTGGCCAAGTTCAAAGGGCGCATCGGCTGGACCCCCACCTACTCGAGCTTCCAGGACTTCATCACGGCCATGCGGGCGGTGAAGGGCGAGGCCGCCACCAAGGCCTGGCTCCAGGCCATGATCGCCGCCGGGGCCAAGGCCTACCCCTCCAACCCGCCCATGCTCGAGGCCATGCAGGCCGGGGAGATCGACGTGGCGCTCACCAACCACTACTACATCCAGCGCATCCTGGCCGGGGTGGGTGAGGGCGAGTATGAGGGCAAGGGAGAGAGCGAGGAAGAAGCGAAGAAGGAGCTGGCCGCACGCGAGGCCAAGGCCGGGGTAGCCACCTACTACTTCGCCCCTGGCGACGTGGGCGGGCTGGCCCTGGTTACCGGCGCCGGCATCCTCGCCACCAGCAAAAACCGAGCCGATGCCACCCGCTTCCTCAACTACCTGCTCTCGAGCAAAGCCCAACCCTACTTCGTCAACGAGGTACGGGAGTACCCGGTGATCGCCGGGATTGCCCTGCCCAGGACCATGCTGCCCTTCGCTAAGGCCATCCAGCTGAGCCCGAAGATCGATTTCGCCAAGCTCACCGACCTGGAAGGCACCCTCAAGCTGTTGCGCGAGGTGGGGCTGCTCTGAGATCCGGAAGACTCTCCGGGCGGCCATACCCAAGGTTTTGGTATGCGAACATCGCTCTTGGCGGTTTCCGCTTTTTGCGCCAGCGCCTATGCCCAGCTCGAGCAGGCTGCCGCCGCTTATCGCAACGACATGATGCGGCGGCGTTCTCCGCCCAGATCGCCCCAACCCGAGCGATCCCCAGGCCAGGCCCCATTTGCCCAGATGGGGTGCTCCAGCTGCCACACCCCACCCTTACCGCGACCTCCTGTGGCACGATACGGGAAAGGGGCTGGCCGACGGACGGCCAGACGGGGAGGCGAGCGGCCAGGAGGGGCGCCCGCCCCCGCTGTGGGGCGACGAAGCCTATTCTCCACGACGGGCGGGCGCGGACGCTCGAGGAGGCCATCCTCTGGCACGGGGGCCGCCAAGGGACCTCCACGAGTTGTTGGCCTTCTTGAAGTAAGGAGTCTTTGGCCATGCTAGAAGCACGCCGTATGGGGCGAAAACAGGCAACCCGGCCCATCCCCCCATACTTTCTCGTCCCGGCCGTGCTGGCCGGGGCGGGAGTCCTGCTGCCTCTGGTGTATTTGCTGCTGCGGGCCCTCGAGGCCGACCCCCAGACCCTGGCCCAACTGGTCCTCCGCGAGCGCAACCTGCACCTGCTGGGCAACACCCTCTGGCTCACCCTGGGGGTCATGGCGGGGACTACCCTGCTGGCGCTGCCGCTGGCCTGGCTCACCGCGCGCAGCGACCTGCGCGGCCAGCGGCTTTTGGCCCTGTTGCTCACCCTGCCGCTGGCGATCCCCGGCTACGTGGGGGCCTTTGCCCTGTTGGGCGCCAGCGGGCCGGGCGGGCTCATCCACGCCCTCACGGGTATCCCCTGGCCGCGGCCCTCGGGGTACTGGGGGGCCTTGGGGGTGCTGGTGCTCTTCACCTACCCCTACTTGTTCTTGAACCTGCGCTCGGCGTTGCTGGGGCTCGACCCCAGCCTCGAGGAGGCCGCCCGCAGCCTGGGATATCGCGGCCTCGAGGTCTTTTTCAAGGTCGTGCTCCCCCAGCTAAGGCCCGCCCTGTACGCCGGTTGGCTCTTGGTGGGGCTGCACGTGCTGGGCGATTTCGGGGTGGTCAGCCTGATGCGCTTCGAAACCTTCAGCTACGCGATCTATTTGCAGTACTCGGCCTCCTTCGACCGCATCTACGCGGCCTGGCTCTCGCTGATGCTGTTGGTGCTCACCGCCGGCTTTCTCCTGGCCGAAGCCCGGTCGCTGCGGGGGCTTTCCTTGAGCCGGGTCGGGTTGGGGAGTGCCCGGAGACAACGCGCCGTAGCGCTCGGGGGGTGGCGCTGGCCCGCTTTGGGCCTGGTGGCCCTCACGCTGGGGGCAGCGTTGGGGGTGCCGGGTGCGGCCATCGCGTACTGGGTGTTCCGCTGGCCCGGCGACTACAACCGGGGTCTGGAGGGGATCGTGCAAAGCTTCTTGCACTCGGCCCAGGCTTCGGCTCCGGCGGCCATCCTAGCCGCCCTGTTGGCCCTGCCGCTGGCCTATCTGGGGGTGCGTTTTCCTTCGGCCTTCTCGCGGGCCCTCGAGCGCACCGCCTACCTGGGCTACACGGTGCCGCCGCTGGCGTTTGCCCTGGCCCTGATCTTCTTCAGCCTACGGGCGGTTCCCTTTCTCTATCAGACCTTGGCTTTGCTGGTGCTGGCTTACTCCTTGCACTTTCTGGCCGAGGCCATCGGACCGATCCGCAGCGCCCTCTACCAGGCCAGCCCGAGGCTCGAAGAAGCCGCCCGCAGCCTGGGCTATAGCCCTGTGGGGGCCTTTGTGAAAGCCAGCCTGCCCCTCCTCCAGCGGGGGGTGCTGGCCAGCATGGCCTTGGTGTTTCTCTCGAGCCTCAAGGAGCTTCCCCTCACCTTCCTTCTGGCCCCGGTGGGTTTTGACACCCTAGCCACGCGCATCTGGGGGTACACTTCGGAGGCGATGTTCGCCGAAGCCGCCCCTTATGCCCTGTTGATCGCCTTGTTCTCGGCGCTGTTCGTGGGGCTGCTGCTCGCCCAGGAGAGAAAAACGTGAGCCTGCGGGTAGAGAACCTCACCAAACGCTTTCACCCGGATCTGCCCCCGGTGGTGCAGGGGGTGAGCTTCAGCCTCGAGCGGGGAGAGGTCTTCGCCCTGTTGGGGCCCTCCGGCTGCGGCAAAACCACCACCCTGCGCCTCATCGCCGGGTTCGAGCACCCCGACGCCGGAGCCGTCTACCTGGACGACCAGGCCATCACCCGCCTTCCGCCCGAGCGGCGCGGCATCGGCTTCGTCTTCCAAGACTACGCCCTCTTCCCCCACCTCACCGTGCTGCACAACGTGGCCTTCGGCCTGCGCGGCCTGCCTCCACGGCAGCGGCGAGCGCGGGCCCTCGAGGTCTTGCAGCTGGTGGGGATGACCGTCTTCAAAGACCGCAAGCCCAGCGAGCTTTCCGGCGGGCAGCAGCAGCGGGTCGCCCTGGCCCGGGCCATCGCGCCGGGGCCCAAGGTGGTGCTCCTCGACGAGCCCTTCTCCAGCCTGGATGCCGGGCTGCGCCAGGCCACCCGCGATGAGGTGCGGCATCTGCTCAAGCAAAGCGGGATCACCTCGGTGCTGGTCACCCATGACCAAGAAGAAGCCCTCTCCTTCGCCGACCGGCTGGCGGTGATGCGGGGGGGCCAGCTCGAGCAGATCGGCACCCCGGAGGAGGTCTACGAACGCCCCTCTACCCCTTTCGTGGCGCAGTTTTTGGGCCGCACCAACCTGCTGCCGGGGGAGGCCCGGGGCCTCGAGGCCACCACCGCCTTGGGCAAGGTCCCCTTGGCCGGCGGGGCGGTAGGGCCGGTGATGCTCTCGTTGCGCCCAGAGCACCTGCGGCTGGAAGCGGGCGGCGAAGCCGAGGTGCTCACCCGGGAGTTCAAGGGCCACGACCTCACTTACCGGGTGCGGCTGGCGGGCCGGGAGTACCTGGTGCACGAAGCCTCCGGCAGCAGCTTCCAGCCCGGCGACCGGGTGCACATCCGGGTGGTGGCTAAAGCGGTAGTGGTGGGGCAGCACCCCGCCGAAGCGCCACCGCCTTCCAAGGCTTGAGCTTTGCTAGGCTTTAAGACGTGCGGCGGATCAAGCTCATCGTCGAATTCGACGGGACGCACTTCGCGGGGCTGCAAACCCAGGCCCAGGGCGAGCGTACCGTGCAAAACACCCTCGAGCAGGCCCTCGCGCAGATCCCCGGCGCCATCCCCAAGGTGGTGGCCGCGGGCCGCACCGACGCCGGGGTTCACGCCCTGGCGATGCCCTTCCACTACGATACCCTCGATACCATTCCCCCTGAGAAGATCCCCTTCGCCCTCAACGGCCTGCTGCCGCCCGACCTGCGGGCCCTGGCCGCCCAGGAGGCACCGCCGGGGTTTCACGCCCGCAAGAGCTGCTGCTGGCGGGCTTATCGCTACCGTATCTTGAACCGCAAGATGCCCAGCCCCCTCTTGCGCCACTACGCCTGGTGGCTACCGCAAAACCTGAACCTGGTGGCCATGCGCCACGCCCTTGAGCACCTGGTGGGCGAGCACGACTTCCAAGCCTTTGCGGTCAAGGAGAAGCGGCCCACCGTACGGCAAATCTACCGGGCCCACCTCACCGTCCTCACCCCCGATATCGCCCAGGATGCCAAAAACGAGCGGGAAATCCACCTCGAGTTCGTAGGGTCGGGGTTTCTGCGGGGCCAGGTGCGGAGCATGGTAGGTACCCTGGTCGAGATAGGACTGGGTAAACGAGACTCGCAGAGCGTACGGGAGTTGCTCAAGGGCGGCCGCCGCTCCCAGGCCGGGCCGACCGCCCCTCCCCAGGGGCTGTACTTTGTCGGGGCGGGCTACACGCCGTGGGGGGCAGCATGAACGGACCACGTATCCTTATCCTCTCCAACGGCCACGGCGAGGACGCCATCGGGGTGGCCATCGCCCGGGAGCTAGCGCACTTAGGCCTCGAGCCCCTGCCCCTCCCGCTGGTGGGCCGGGGAAACGCCTACGAGCGGGCCGGTTTTCCGGTGCTGGGGCCGCGCCGGGAGATGCCCTCGGGGGGGTTCGTGCGCCTCAACCCCCGGGCCCTCCTGGCCGATCTGCGCGCCGGCTGGCTGGCGATGACCCAAGCGCAGGTGCGGGCATTGCGCGCGGTGGCTGCGGGGGCGGCCACGCTGGTGGTGGGCGACCTCTACGGGCTTTTTCTGGGCAGCCGCTACGGGGGGAGGCCGCTTTTCCAGGTGCAGCCGCTGGTCTCGGTGCGCTACCCGGGGGGAAGGGGCCTCGAGGCCATCGAACACCTCCCCGCCCAACGCTTTCTGCTCCCCGAGCGGCTACTCATGCGCCGGGCCGCGCGGGTCTACCCCCGCGACCCCGAGAGCGCGGCCTGGCTCCAGGCGCGGGGGGTCCGGCAAGCGGTGTACCTGGGAAACCCCCTGCTCGACGCCCTCGAGGGCGAGGCCCCCCTCGAGCCCTCCCCCCCCTATCTCCTCCTCCTCCCCGGCTCCCGGAGCGATGCCTACTTCAGCCTGCCGATCATGCTGGAGGCGGTGCGCGCGCTGCGCCTCCCGGGGCTGACCCCGCTCGTGGCTTGGGCAGGGCTGGACCTGGAGCGGCTACGCGCCCCGGGCTGGAGGCTCGAGCGGCTCGCTGGCCGGGAGGCCGGCATCACCCACACCCTGAGCCACCCCGACGGCACCCGGGTCTTCCTCACCCAGGGAGCCTTCAAATCGGCCCTGCTGGGGTCCAGGCTGGCCTTCTCAACCTCCGGCAGCGCCGCCGAGCAGGCCGCCGGGCACGGAGTACCCCTCATCGGCTTCCCCACCCCGGGCCCGCAGTACACCGCGAGCTTTGCCCGGGCACAGCAGCAGCTGTTGGGCCGGGCCCTCACCCTGACCCCTCCCTCTCCTCCTGAGCTTGCCCAGGCCGCCCGGACCCTGCTCGCTCACCCCGAGGCCTACCGAGCCGCGCAGGAGGAAGGGGAAAAAGCCATGGGGGTGCCCGGAGCAGCCCGGCGCATCGCCGAGGACATCGCCGCGCTGGCCTACCTCCCCCAGACCTCGAGCCACACCCGGTAAGCCCCTAGCGGCTGGAAGCTGGCGTCCAGCCCCAGCCGTACCCCATCGGCGTAGCTGTAGGCCAGGCCGAGCAGCAGCTTGCGCCCGGGGTTCCACCAGAAGGAGCCCTCGAGGGCGTCCTGAGGGGAAACGGCCCACCTGCCGTGGCCGAACACCCCCCGGTCGCCCTGCCAATACAGCCCCCCGTACACCCCTTCCAGTCCCAGGCGCGGGGTGAAGCCCGACCCTCCCAGGAAGGCCCCCGCCGAGAACCCTCCGCTCCGGCCTCCCAGATAGACCCGGCCACCCCACAAGTAGGCGGCCTCGAGCGAAAGGTGGCCTACCGGCTCGGCCAGCGCATAGCTTCCGTATACCCCCCAAGCCCCCTCCGGACCAAAGGGGGTCAGGTCCTCCGGATTGCCGTAGCGGGCCCACTTGCCCACCACCACCCGGTAGGGCTCGAGCCGGGCGTCCAGATACCCTTCCAGGAGGTCGGCCTGGGGCTCGAGGTCCACCCACACCGCCCCCTTGCCCTGCAGGGTAAACCGGGCTGCGGTGGTACTGGCTTGCAGGCTAAGCCCGGCGGTTCCTAGGTTCCCGGTGCTCCCCCAGTGCAACCGGAACAGGGCTTCGGGCTTCAGGTCCAGGCTGAGTTGCGGCCACAACAGCGGCAGGCTGATCCAAGCGAACAGGAGACGGCGCATCCCCCCTACGCTAAAGGCAAAACGCAAAACGCTCAACGCCCTATGCTGGACGTAAGAGCCCCCATGCGAGAAGGTCGAACCCCTCTCCCGGTGAGATAGGGGCTACGGAGAGATCCTTCACAACCGGCTACGCGGGTCCAGGGCGTCACGCAAGCCGTCGCCCATGTAGTTGAACGCCAGCACCGTGACGAAGATCATAAAACCCGGCGCCAACGCCAGCCAGGGGGCCGAGAAAATATATTCTTGGGCGTTGGAGAGCATGTTACCCCAGGTCGCCACCGGGGGCTGGACGCCAAAGCCCAGGAAGGATAGGGCCGCCTCGGTCACGATGGCGTCACCCACGCCCAAGGTCACGCTCACGATCACCGGCGCCAGCGCGTTGGGAACCAGGTGGCGGAACATGATCCGACTCTCGCTGGCCCCCATGGCCTGGGCTGCCGCGGTGAAATCCTGCTCCCGCAAGGAGAGGATCGCTCCGCGGATCAGGCGGGCGGTCCCGGTCCAGCCCAGCACCACCAGGATGGCGATGATGATGAACACCGAGGCCGATTCGCCGAAAGCGGCTTGCGCCCACTGCCCCACCACCACGTTGGGGTCGCGCAGCAGCGCCGAAAGCACCAGCAGCAGGGGCAGGGTAGGAATGGTCAGCACAAAGTCGATCACCCGGCTGATCACGATGTCCAAGTCGAGCCGGATGGTCCCCCACATACCCCATATGGCCGCCGCCGCCACCGCTCCCCAGGCCACCAGCAGGCCCAGCCCGGAGAGCAGGTTGCCCAAGCTCCGCTCCCCGCCCAAGTACGCCCGGACGTCATCGCCGGAGAGTTTCCAGGCCAGGTCTGCGATCAGGTACAGCGCCAGGTAGTAAAGCCCCCAGGAGATCACCCGCCACCCCGCAAAGGGGAGCGGGTGCCAACCCTCTTTGGCCGGGGCCAAGGGCCCCAGGTAGAAGCGGAAGGGCTTGCCGGCGAAATACCCGGCCAGCGTACCCAGCACGGTGCCGATCAGTACGCTGGCAATAGCCGCAGTGAACCCCACCAACAGGGAAATCCGGGAGCCGTAGATGATCCGCGAGAGCACGTCGCGGCCCAGGTCATCGGTGCCTAGCCAGTGCTGGGAGGAGGGAGGGTTGAAGTACTGCGCCCCCAGATCCCCCTGGGTGGGTTGGGCGGTGGGGTCGTAGGGGGCAATGTAGGGGGCTAACACAGCCATTAAGATCAGGAGGATAATGAAGATCAAGGAGGCCATGGCGAGCTTGTGCTTCCTGAAGCGCCGCCAGGCCAAGGCCCAGGTGGACTGCGACTGGGCCCACTGGGGTTTTGCTGCAACCGTTGCCATAAAGCCCCCTAATTGTAGCGGATGCGCGGATCCACCACCGCATACATCAGGTCCGCGATGAGGTTGAAGAGCACCGTCAGCAACGCCAGCAGGGCCAAAGACGCCATCGCCACGTTGTAATCCTTCTCCAACAAGGCGTCAAAGATAGCCCGCCCCATGCCCGGCCAGGAGAAGATGGTCTCGGTGATGACCGCCCCCCCCAGTACCCCCGGGATGGCCAGCCCCACCAGCGTGACCATGGGGATCAGGGCGTTGCGCAAGGCGTGTTTATACAGCACCACCCGCTCGGAGAGCCCCTTGGAGCGGGCGGTGCGCACGTAGTCCTGGTTCAGGACCTCGAGCAGGCTGGCCCGCATGAAGCGGGTCCAGGCCGCCATCTGGATCAGCGAGAGGGCCAGCACCGGCAGGATCAGGTGGCGAATCCACTGCACGACGTACTCGCCCAGGCTCACCGTGCTGCCTATGTCCGAGGGCAAGTACGGGGGCACTCCTCCGGTGGGCAGCCGCAGGTTCTCCGGCATCACCACCGCGAAGAAATACAGAAGCAGGATGCCCAAAAAAAAGATGGGGATGGAAAACCCCAAGAACGAGATGAAGGTGATAGCGTAGTCCGCTGCCGTGTACTGCCGCACTGCCGAAAAGATGCCTACCGGGATCGCCACCGCCAGGGCCAGGATAAACGCCAACCCCGACAGCAGCAGGGTCTTAGGCAGCCGCTGCCCGAAGATGTACTCCCCCGCAGGAATCCCGTAGGTGCGGGACTGGCCCAGGTCTCCCTGCGCCGCCCGGCCCAACCACTTGAAATAGCGGATATAGATGGGCTGATCCAGCCCATAGGCCCGGCGGAGTTGCTCGAGCTGTTCGGCGGTGATGCGCGGGTTGTTGCGCTTTAGTTCGTCCAGCGGATCGCCCGGCTGCAACGCCAATAGCGCGTAGATCACGACAGAAGCCGCAAACAACAGCGGCACCATCTGGAGTAGCCTTCGTACCGTGTAAGCAAACACAAGCCTCAAACCTCCACGTTCAGATTATGCCCCCATTTCGGTAAAAATGCTCAACGCGCCTCGAGGTCTGCGGCGGTTGGGCAGAGAAAAGCCCGCAGGTGTGCCTGCGGGCCTACAGGGCGATCGGGGTTTACTGGTTGAAGGCGCTGGCGTACTTGGCCTGGTCGAGGCGCTTCACCGCGCCGCGGCTCTCCCAGCCGATCTCCCAGGCGTTCCAGCCGGGGTAGCCGTTGCCGCCGGAGTAGGCAGAGGAGACGTAGTTCACCAGACCCTTGCGCACCACGTAGGGGTTGGAGCGGAAGTACAGCGGAAGGGCCGGCAGCTCCTTGGCCCAGATCTCCTGCGCCTGGGCGAACAGCTGCTTGCGGCGCGCCTCGTTGAACTCGAGCACGCCCTGGCTGGTCAGGCGGTCGAAGTCGTCGTTGCGCCAGCCGCCGATGTTCTGCCCTTGGTAGTTGTTGTCCTTGGTCGGCACCGAGATGGCCCCGGTGTTCAGGTTCTTGTACTGGAAGAGGTCGCCGCCCTCAGCCAGGCTGGACACCCAGGCAAACTCGAACAGCCCCGTCCAGCGGCATTCTGAGGCGCGCTGGATGAAGTCGTCGGCGAAGACCACCGCGCTGGGGGCGTTGTTGATCTTGACGGAGATGCCCAGCTGTTTGAAGTCGTTGGCGAGGAACTGCTGGGTGCGCTCGCGGATGGCGTTGCCCGCGGTGGTGACAAACTCGATCTCGAAGCGGACGGTGCGCCCTCCCACGGTGCGCTGCAGGATGCCGTCCGGGCCCTTCTTCCACCCCAGCTGGGCCAAGAGGTCCTCGGCCTTCTTGAGGTTGTACTCGTACTTGGTCACGTTGGGGTTGAACAGAGGGTTCACCGGGGCGATCCAGGTGTGGGCCACCGGCTGCAGGCCGTCGAAGAAGGCCTTGACCAGCCCTTCGCGGTTCATGGCGTAGAGGAGGGCCTGGCGGGTGCGCACGTCGTCAAGGCCCAGATCCTTGACCTGCTGGCAGTTGCTGAACTTGTTTACGTCGATGTGCTCCCAGATGGGCCCGGGGACGAACCAGATGTCGAAGCGGCCCGGGGCCCGGCTAGTGAGCTGCCGGGAGCGGGCTTGGTCGAAGGTCAGGGCCACCGAGGAGGTGACGTCGATCCCGCCCCCCAGAATGGCCACCAGGAGCGAGTTGGTGTTCTGGATGAAGCGGTAGGTGACCTTCTGCACGTACTTATCGGCTCCCCCTTGAGGGGTGAGGGCGGTGAAGTTGGGGTTGCGCACCATCTCCACGCTGTTCCCCGGCACCCAGCGGCTAACCCGGAACGGCCCGGAGTAGACCATCTTGCGGGCGTTGATGGCCTGCGGGGTGGAGAAGCTGTTGAAGAAAGCCCGGTAGATCTCGTTGATCTTCTCGGCGTCCTTGTCCAGGTTGAGCCCCTTGACCTGGGCCAGGGCCTTGTCGAACTCCGCCTTCATGACGTGGGCCGGGGCGTAGCCGATGGGCGAGCCGTAGGTGTCGTAGTAGTAGGCGGGCTCAAAGGTTACCGTAAAGTTGCGGGCATCTTTCACGCTCAACTTCACCCGCTGCCAGTAGTCGGGGTTCAACACCGGCATGCCGGGGGCCTTACCCACGTCGTAGTAGAACTTGATGTCGTCGGTGGTGAGGGGCTGGCCGTCGGACCACTTTAGCCCTTCCTTGAGGGTCAGGTCCATCTCGAGCCGCTTTTTACCCCCACCGATATCGGTCACCCGCAGGCGGCGGTTTTGCTCGGTGGGCAGCTCCGTCACCAGCACCGGGAAGTTTTCGCTTTCGGCATTGGTGCCGATCAGGGGAGCGATCAGATATTGCTCCATCTCGCTCTTGATGGCCTGGTTGGAGATCACATTGAGGAAATCTCCCGCCAACACCCGGGGTTCTTGCGAAGCCCCCACGATCAGGCTGTTGTCCTGCGGACCGGCCCAGGCCAGCCCGGCTAGGGCAAAGCCCAGCACGGCGAACTTACTCAAACGGTTCATCAGGCCTCCTTGAAGCTATACAGATGGCATTTTTTCTTTGCCGCCATCATTATAGCCAGAGGAGCATTACCGTCAATCTGATGACCTATAGGGCTTTTGGTTGATTGGCGTCCACCGAACGGTGGATCGGATCGGAATTGTAGGCTCGCTTTCCTTCGTAACCACCGGCCCGGCATCCAGCCCTGCCTTCAGGCCCTTGGCTCAACGCGAAAACCCCCTCCGGGGTCGGAGGGGGTCAGGAAGGGCGAGCCCTAATGGCCACCGCAGCCCCCCGCGCCTGCGGGGGCCTTGGCCCCATCGGTACGGAAGGAGTGGCCGCAGCCACAGGAAGAGGTGGCGTTGGGGTTGTTGACGGTGAAGCCGCCGCCCATCAGGTTTTCCACCCAGTCCACCTGGGAGCCTATCAGCAAGGGCAAGGACATCCGGTCTACCACCAGGCGCACCCCGTGCATCTCCACGAAGGTGTCGCCCTCGAGCTCACGCTCATCTACCGCCATCCCGTATTGGTAGCCGCTGCATCCGCCCGACTTGACGAAGACCCGGATGGCAGCCTGGGGCTTGTTGTACTTTTGCAAGATTTCCTGCGCCTTGGCGGCGGCGTTCTCGGTGATGGTCAAAACGGGCGGCTCTACCCCGCCGCTTTCCTGGAAAGCCTTGGGCTCTTGGACCATGCGATCCTCCTAACTTTAAAAAGTATCACACGACCCTGGGGGAAAGGTGTCCCGGCACACCCGAATAGAATAGCCCCTATGGAGATCGCCAAGGTTCAGTCGGTCCTGCGCCAGGGCAAAACCCCGGCCTGGCTACTCTATAGCTTCTTTGGCAGCAACCCCTTGGCCCTGGATTTTCTGGGGCTTTCCCAGCTACACCTCTCCCGGCGCTTTGCCTACTTGATCCCGGCTTGGGGCGAACCCACCCTGATCGTCCACGCCATCGAGGAAAGCCTCTTCCCTCCCCTGCCCGGCAAGAAGCGGGTGTTCCACTCGCTCGCGTCCTTCAAGGCCGCCCTCGAGGAGGTGGTGGCCCCCTACGGCCGGGTGGCGATGGAGTACCAGCCCGGCGGGAGCATCCCCTACCTCTCCCGGGTGGACGCCGGGACTATCGAACTCTTGCGGGGGATGGGGCTCGAGGTGGTCTCCTCGGCGGAGATCCTCTTGCAGTTTCAGACCTGGAACGCCGAAGCCCTGGCCGCGCACAAACGAGCCGCCCAGGGGATCGAGGGCGCCCTCCAGCGGGCTTTGCACTTCATCCGTTCGCGCCTAGACGATCCGCCCAGCGAGCTCGAGGTCCAGGCCGAGATCGGCCAGGTCTTCGCGGCCCGGGGGCTTACCTTCGACCACCCGCCGATGGTGGCCTTTGGTCCCCACGCCGCCAACCCCCACCACACCCCCGGCCTGGCCCGGCTCGAGCGCGGCCAGGTGGTCCTCATCGACCTGTGGTGCAAGGAGCCCTCCGGCCCCTACGCCGACGTGACCTGGATGGCCGGCTGGGAGGTGCCGGAGGAGGTCCACCGAGCCTTCCAAGCGGTCACCCAAGCCCGCGACCGGGCGGTGGAGTACATAGCCCAGGCCTACCGGGAGGGCCGCCACCCCCAAGGGCTCGAGGTGGACCAAGCCGCCCGGGAGGTGCTGGAGGGGGCCGGGTTGGGGGCCTACATCCTGCACCGCACCGGCCACAACCTGGGCTTTGCCGCCCCCCACGGCAACGGAACCCACCTGGACGCCCTCGAGACCCACGACACCCGCCCCCTCATCCCTGGCCTGGCGTTTACGGTAGAACCTGGGGTCTATCCCGGGCCTTGGGGGCTCAGGAGCGAGATCAACGTCTACCTCCACCAAGCCGGGCCGGAGATCACCACCGGCGTGCAGCGCGAGATCGACCCCCTCTAGGCGTTTGGCGTTTGGCGCTCCGCTTGTTATGCTCTTACACGGCATGGATCAGCCCCTGATGGTCTTCACCGGCCAGTCCAACCCCGCTTTGGCCCGCGAAATCTGCACAAACCTGGGCATTCCGCTCGGCAAATCCACCACCGAGAAGTTCGCCAACGACAACCTCTTCGTGCGCTTCGAGGAGAGCTTACGCTCCGCCGACGTGTTCATCGTGCAGTCGCTGACCCCACCGGTGCACGAGCACCTGATGGAACTCCTGATGATGATCGACGCGGCCAAGGGCTCGAGCGCGGCCCGGGTCACCGCGGTAATCCCCTACTACTCCTACGCCCGCTCGGACAAAAAGGACGCCCCGCGCATCTCCATCGCCGGGCGGTTGGTGGCCGACCTCATCCAGACCGCCGGGGCCGACCGGGTGCTCACCATGACCCTGCACTCCCCCCAGGTGCACGGCTTCTTCAAGATCCCCATGGACCACCTCTCCGCCGAGCCGGTGATCGCCAACTACTTCGCCACCCGGGTGGAAGACCTCGAGCGCTCGGTGATCGTGGCCCCCGACGCCGGGGACCTCAAACGGGCCTCCTCGCTGGCCCGCCGGCTGGCCCTCCCGCTGGCCTTCATCGACAAGCAGCGCCTCTCCGATACCGAGGTGGCGGCCAGGGCCCTGGTGGGCGACGTGAGGGGGAAGAACGCCCTCATCATCGACGACGAGATCTCCACCGCGGGCTCGCTGGTCAAAGCCGTGGACACGGTGCTGGAGGCCGGGGCCAAGCAGGTCTACGCCGCCGTGACCCACGGGGTGTACGTAGGGCCCGCCGTGGAGCGCATCGAGAAAAGCCCGGTGATCGAAGTGGCCGCCACCAACACCTGCGCCACCGCCACCCAGCAAAGCCGCAAGTTGCAAACCCTCTCCGTAGGCCCCCTGTTCGCCGAGGCCATCTGGCGCATTCACCGGGGCGAATCGGTCTCTGCCCTGTTCACCTGAGCGCTATGGCCTCCAACCGCTGGGGGTGGCCGAGTAGGTGCCATCGGAGTTGAGCTGGATGCGCACCAGCTTGGAGACGGTAAGGGTCGTGGGGTAAGGTTTAGCCCGCCGGGTGCCCTCGCGGATGGCCTGCACCAGGGCGTTGGAGAAGTCCAGCAAAATCGCCTCCTGCTGCCAAGCAGGGAACGCGCTCGCGGTGCGGGTAAAACAGCTGGGGTTGGGCGCCGGGCAGCCTGGCTCGAGCACCAGCTTTCCGCCCACAAAGCGCAAGGCGTATGCCCCCAGCTGCACCCTCCCCCCCTGGCGCAGGGTCTGCTGCCAAAAGGGAAGGTGCTGACGCCACAGCAGCCGGGCTTCATCGGTCTTGGGGCTGATGGAGTAACGCCAGGCCCCGGGGGTGGCCGCTGCGCTGGACTGAGTGGCGGTGATGCGGAAAAACCCCGAGGTGGGCAAAGTCTGGGCCAGGCCGAGGCCCAACAGGGTGATTAGGGTAAGCCAGCCTCTCACCCTGTCAGTGTATCGGGATGGTTCTGATCCCGCCGTGCAGGCATCACTAGGCGCCCATCCCGTGCGGCTTGCAGGATAGTCCAGGCCAGGCCCACCCAAAGGGGGTAGTAGACCGCCGCGTTGAAGAAGGTGTAGTCGAAGAGGTTGAGCAAAAGGGCCACCCCCAGCAAGGCGAGCCCTTTCCAGGCGCGCAGGCGGATCAGGAGGAGCGCCACGCCCCCCCACAGCACCCCAAACCCAGCCAAGCCCAGCAGCCCCCCCTCGGCCAGCAGTTGCAAGAGCAGGTTATGGGCGTGGGGGACATAAGTTTCAATGGCCCCCGGAGGCAGATGGATCTGGTAGTAAAGGGGGAAATTGCCAAACCCCACCCCCCCTAGGGGGTGCTCCCGAAAAGCCCGCCAGGCGATATGCCAAAATTGCAGCCGGGACTCGGCGCTCGAGTCTATCTTGGCCGCATCTTGCAACCGCCCCAACCACTCAGGGTGATCGGACAGCGCCGCCCCCAACAGCATCAGCGGGATCAGAACCGCCCAGCGCCAGCGCCCCAAGCCCCACCACCAAGCCCCCAGCAACAGCCCCCAGGCCCAAAAGGCCGCCCGGCTGCCGGAGACCCAGACCGCCCCCGCCGCCAGCACCAGCGTCAGGCCACCCACCCTCGAGCCCCCCACCAGCCAGGCCAGCGCCGCCGCCATCACCGCCCCGTGCCCAAAGAAGTTCGGCTGCGAGGAGAGGCCGCTGACCCTCGCGGCTCCCTCGAGGTGGGAGAGTTGAACCACCCCATACCCCAGGTGGAGCGCCAGGCCCGCCGCCAGGGCTGCGGCCACCCAGGCCGCCTTCGCCCGCTGCAGCAGGAACAGACTTCCCTGCAACACCAACCCGGACAGCAGCGCCGTTCCGATCCACCAGGACACCCGCTGCCAAAGGCTGGGCTGATCCATCACGCCAGGGCGGTAGGGGGTAGGGGCCGCTCCCTCCTCGAGCTGGGCAAAGCCTATCTCGATATAAGTCCAGTCCCCTCCGCCATTGAGAAGATCAATAGCCCGCACGGACCGGTCCCCTTCCTGGGCGATATAGCTCCCCCAAACCCGCCAAACCCCGGGGGCTACCGGTTCTACCTGGGTGGGAACCGGATGATGGCCCCGCTCGGTGAAAAAGGTGATCTGGAAGCGGGCCTCCTTTCCATCGTGGCGCAGGTAGAAGCTCTGGGTGTAGGTCTGGCCGGGCTTCAGGGGATACCAGCGGTCCATCAGGAACTCGGCCTGTTCGCGGCCCGTGGCCGGGTTCCGCCGCGGCAGGCGCCAGAAGCCCCCCTCCACCCGCTCGGCCCGCCCCCCAGGCCCGTCCTTAGGGTTCCAGCCGTGCAGCCCGCCCAGCTCGAAGGGGAGGATCTGGTTAGGGGGAAGGCCAGCGGGGGGCGTCCCCAGGAAGGCCGGCTGCGGCAGGGAAAACAGTTCTTTTGGCGAGAGGAGCTGGCCCAGCGAGCCCAGTAGGGCAAAGAGCAGAAGAGGCCCCCAGAGCCAAACCCGCCCCCCGCGAACCAGGCTCCACACCCCTACCAGGGCCAATACCCCCCCGGCCCAGGCCGGCTCGAGCGGAAGCAGCAGCCACGGGGCACTCCAGAGAACAGCCCTTAGCCCCCTCAACCTCAGTAAGCCCCCTTGCCGAACAGCACCACCCAAACCGTGCGGGCCAGGATGTAGAGGTCCAGCCAGGGGGACCAGTTGCGCACGTAGTAGGCGTCCATGGCCACCCGCTCGTCATAGGTGGTGTCGTTGCGCCCGGAGACCTGCCACAGCCCGGTCAGGCCTGGCCGGACCTTGGTGTATAGGGCAAAGAGGGGGCCATAGCGACCCACCTCCTCCTCGACGATGGGCCGGGGGCCCACCAGGCTCATCTCCCCCTTGAGCACGTTCCAGAGCTGGGGCAGCTCGTCCAGGCTGGTCTTGCGCAACAACTTGCCCACCCGCGTGATCCGGGGGTCGTTCTTCAGCTTCTGGTCGCGCTCCCACTCCGCGCGCAGCTCCGGGTGGCGCTCTAGGTACTCGGCCAGCTTGCGGTCCGCATCCTGCACCATGGAGCGAAATTTCCACGCCCTAAAGCGAATCGCAGCCAATCCCAGCCGCGAGTGGCCATAGAACAACGACCCTGGCGAGTCCAGGCGAATCAACAGGCCGAGAAGGGCGACCAAAAGGAGCAGCGGCAGAGCAAAAACCATCACCAAGCCCAGGTCCATCGCCCGCTTCACCAGCCTAGGCCCCGGCAACAGGAGCTTCTGGCGCACCTCGAGCCCCAGCACCCCCCCCAGGTCGCGCGAGGTCACCCACAGGCTGGACAGGCCAAACAGGTCGGGGATCAGGATCAGGTGGGGAAAGTCCATCCCGTGCCGCTCCAAGAGCTCCAGCAGGCGGCCGCGCCCTACCCCCGGCATGGCCACGACGGCGTGCCGCACCCCCATGCGGGCGAACTCCCCGGCCCGCTCGAGGCCCCCCACCACCGGCACCCTCTCCACTTCCCGCCCTTGTTTGGCCGGATCGTCGTCCAGCAAGGCCACGGGTTTGAGGCCCAGCGCGGGCTGTTTGCGCAAGACCCGCACCACCGCCTCGCCGGTCTGGCCCGCCCCCAACACCAGCACCGCCGCGCCCCACCAGGGCTTCCTGGCCCACAACTCCCGCACCAGCGCCCGGCCCAACGGCACCAGCACCAAGGCTAGGCCCCAGGCGAAGACAAAGGCCCCTCGGGAGTAGTCCGCCCCGGCCTTGTACATGAAGGTAGCCGCCCCCAAGATCACGAAGACCAAACTGGTGGAGTAAGAGAGCCGGCGCAGCTCCTCCGGGGGAGCGATGCCTACACCATACAGCCCCGCCAGGCCGTAGGCCAGCGGGAACAGCAGCACCGCCGGCCACAGGGGAAGATAGACATCCCAGAAGAGGGTGCGGTCCCAGAGGTAGCGCAACCAGACCGCCAAAAACAGTGAGGTTGCTACCAAAAGCAAATCTGCGCCAAACAGTGCGGTGACAGTCCGGCGTGGTGAGGCCAAGGTGAGAAGGCCAATTTGCTTTTCAGGCTTAGCGCTTATATAACTTGCCCTCATGGCATCACCGGCGTTCATGGGTAAAAAATGCTTTATGCATGGTCAGGTAACGCTTTAAACGCTGAGGCATGCGGTGCTCTAGGCAACCCATACGGTAAGCTGCGTACTTAAGTAGGGTTCTCAGCAAAGCCGATGGGATTTTTAGCGGGGCCTTCTGTCGTAAGTAGGTCATCTCTGAGCATAAAAAACGCAGCCCCTCTCCTTCTGCCTTCCCCAAAGCCTCAATTATCCATCGCTCTCTGGCATGAAAAACCCCAATATCAAAATAGCGCTTAAACTCTTGTCCAAGCGTGTAGCTATGCGAATGATAAACCTGAGCCTCGGCCACGTAGGCTACCCTCCAACCCGCGAGGAGCATCTTTGCAGCCACATATACGTCCTCTCCCAGGATAACCCTATTAGGGAACCCCCCTATCTGCTCCAGTGCACTGCGTCGATAGCAAGAAAAAGAGTCCGAGTTGAACGCGGCTTTGAGACCCTTGGAAGCAATGTCCCACTGGCTGCGCAGTTCGGAGCGAGACGGGTAGTTGAATAGGCGTGCATGTGACTCAATGGGGTCTGCCCCAGGGCGTGGAAGCTGGCGACCATAAGCTACCCCCACCGTGGAATCACCAAAAGTCTCCACCAACCGCTCCAAGGCCTCTGGGTGGGCAAGGATGGCATCCTGCGTCATGTAAATAAGCAAATCGGCTTCCTTTAAAATTTCAGTGCCTAGCTGACGAGTTCTGCCATGATCAAAGTCTTCACGGGGAATTCTTCGAACCTCAAAACCATGGGCCAAAGCCAGCTCTACAGTTTTGTCCTGGGAGCCAGAATCTATGATGAGCAAATGCCTAGGGCGAAAGGTCTGGGCACGGAAGGCTTCCAACCAACGCTCCCATTCACCACCTGCATTTAGAGTGGGGACTACTAAAGCAACATTCCAACCCTGCATTGTCTTTGCCCTTTTACTCTGCAGCCGCTTCCTGAAGCACCGACCAAGTGTGCTTAGCTATACTATCCCAACCAAACTGCTTGGACCGCTCGAGGCCCCTTTGCCGTAACCTCTGCCGGAGTTCCGCATCCGTCACCAACCGCCAAAGGCCATCCGCTATAGCTTCTACATCGAATGGGTCTACTGTCAAAGCCGCGTCCCCCACAACCTCGGGAAGGGCTGTGCGGTTGCCCGTGAGGGTAGGAGTACCTGATGCCATTGCCTCAAGAGGTGGAATACCAAAGCCCTCGTAAACAGAGGGATACACAAACCCTGACGCAGCGCTGTATAGTACAGGCAGATACTCATCCGGGACATGACCCACAAAGTGTACCCTGGGTGGCAGCTTTTCCAAGGAAACTTCTTGAAAGATCTGGGCTTTCCCCTTAGCTCCTGCTACTACCAGCCATACCTCTTCCGGCAGGCGGGTAGATACTAGAGCCCAAGCCTTGAGCAGACGGCCCAGGTTCTTTCGGGGCTCCAAAGAGCCCAAGCTAAGCACAAAGTGGGATGAAGGCAGCCCCAAGCGCTCCTTGATCTGGTCGTGTTCTTCTTGTGTTCGAGGATGAAAGCGCGGGTCAACGCCATTGGGAATCACCACTACCCTCCAGGGTTCCAGCCTGATATGTTCTAGGATGCGGGTTTTGCTGAATTCAGAAACCGTAATAATGCGCCGTACCCGTGGCAGCAATTTAGGCAGCAAAAACCTATACCAGCCAGCGAATCTGGGATTGAGCCACTCGGGATGATCAAGCGGCACTACATCATGCACCGTTACCACCTGCTGCCTGACTAGCAGCGGGCCGGTATTACTTGGACTCCACAAAAGCCTTCCCCTAAGCTGGGTTGGCAAAACAAACTGCTCCCAGGCATGACCTGCAATCCCGTCTAGCGCAGGCCGAGGCGCAATGCGCTCGATTCCGGCGCCCAGACGGTCAACGATTTCACTGGTATAGCGCTGCACTCCAGTCAATTTGGAGGCCAGGGTACGGGTATTAACCACTATGTCCATAACCACGATAGGCGTTCAGCTTAGCCCTTGCAAACCACTTGAACCTATACAAAAGGAACAGCGCCAGAGCTATCCCGGGTAAAGAATACATGCTAAGCAAATAAAACTGCGATAGCTGCACACCGATAGTCAGGTATACCGTTAGCGCAAGAGCTGCGTGAAGCAGCGAGCTTGGGTTCTCCACATATTTCTTGGCATAGCGCGTTGCATTGCCCCAAATAAAGCCTGAGATCAGTGGAACTATAATTACCCCCACCCAACCAAACGAAGCGTAACCCCACAGTGGCACCGCCAAACGAAATCCTCCCGAAGCAATCTCGCTAACTGAGGTTCCCGGGTTGACCAGTGCCAGTACCCATACTGCTGGACTCCAAGTAAAATTGTACGGCACAAGCCCACCCACAAAGGTTAGCCCATATGTGTATGAGCCACGCTCGATGAAAGCAGCGAGGAAGGTGAGCTGATCCGAAATATCTGGTGCACCCGAGGCTATGATCTGCCAGATACCAGTGTCTTGGTATACCCCACCCAATGCGTCTAAACCAAATACTGCCTTTAGCAGATAATAAGAGGCGCTTCCCAAAGGGTAAACCGCCACCACAAATACCAAGAACAGAAGAAAGCCTACGCGGTTTCGAGCAGCCAAAAGGCCAACGAATATGAGAAAGCCATAAATAGCCTGGCCGCGCACAAGTGAAGCCGCTATGACTGCAAAACTTAGCAAGGCAAGCAGCAGAAATCTTTTCTTGCTCATATGAAACCATAAAACTAGGTTCAGTGGGATCAGCAAATACAGCAAGAACATTGAAGCCCTATAGAGGGGAGCCACCGGGCGATAGGCTTCTTGGTAGGGGCCACGAAAAAACTTTGCCATAAGGGGGTCTTCGGCAAACATAGGTATAAACCCCATCACAGCAAAACTAACCATTACCCCTGCAAGAGCCATAAGCGTTATCCACAGTACCCTGGGAGCCACGAAACGCAAGAGTTCTTTTGTGGAAGCATTTAAGGTATGGCGTAAAGGCATTATTTTTAGCAGGGGGGTATAAAAGCCTATAACGATGCCCACAATATAAAACAACATACCCCAAACCAATATCTGCTCGTATAGCATTACAAGTTCAGAGGGGTAGGAATCCAGCACACCCACAAAAACCACCGGCACAATATATGCGGTAATAGAGAAGCCAATCTGTAGATGAGCCGGAATATTCCAACGGCTAGGCCACACAAGATAAGAGGCGACTGATAAGAGAACTAATGCTATTGCAATCAGCATTGTCTCAGGACCACCTTCCCAAGCTGTTAAGCTGTAATCCTCTCATCGCCATCAAGAAAAATCACCAACTCGAGCAAGATTGCCCAATGCCAAGTATATAAGCCAGATGGCCAGGAGCAGCCTAACACTTAGCCCTTGCACAGACCAAAAGCGCCGAAGCACCATTACTCTAGTACCTCTTTATAAACATCTATCATTAGTTGAGCCACTCGCTTCCATGAGTAGTTTTTGCTGATGTATGCACTTTGATTGTATATATTTCTGGATTGTGTAAGGGCTCGTTCAATTGCTTGGCTTATTTGATTTAAGTCACCCTGATTGACAAAGGTGGCATATCTGTCCAAATACTCCCGTACAGGGGGGGACTCTCCCACAATCAAGTTAGCCCCATTGATTCCAGCCTCTAGGTTTGCCAGTCCCGGCGTTTCCATCCACGAGATCAAAGCATGGGCATGGGCAGCAGCATATGCATCAGCCAGATCGTTACTACCATTCGATAAAAAAGGTATGTGCTTTATGTAGTCAGGGTAGCGTTCTAACTCTTCCTGAAATCGTTGCACATACGCTTTCTCCTTTGATAGCGCCACTGGCTCACCAATAAACACCAAAGGGATTTTGATTCGAGCAGCAGCCCGAAGAAGATTCAAGGAATTTTTACGCCGCTCAATGCGTCCAACGCTCAATACAAACCGATCGTTACTAGTCAACTCTGGTAAATATTTACGCCTAAATCCATCTGGATCTTGTCCGATAAAATCATCTCTTACGCCATTGGGTACCACCTTTATGGAGCGCTCCGGCAACCCAAATAGCTTCTGTAGTAAGCGGCTTTCGCTGTAAGAATTGGGCAATACGTAGCGGGCTCCACTTAGCACAGCCTTTCTAAGCGAGGATACAGATAAAGGCAAAAAGCCCAAACAGTAGTGGGCCATTCGAGATGTGCCCGTTGGGTAAAATATGGAAGACGTCACATAAGGCACTTTCTTACCAGTTAAGAGCTTTGTGATTTGAGCAAGGACATAGTCACTTCCAAATAGGTGGGCAATGGTTCTACCAGCAAGTTGGTCGCGACTAAAGTAATCGGCAAATTCCACATGAATTCCGAAGGCTTCGAGAGCAGCTTTGGTTTCAAGCAGCTGAACTTCTGTGCCTCCAAACGCTAGGGAGAATGGCCTTGGTGTGAAGAAGACAACTTTCATGTTCCATCAACACTCCACGTATTCAGATAGATACCTCTCTGCTTCCTTTGCGTACATGTTTTGAATATCCTCCCTATCTCCCACGAGCCGGAGTTGGGTAAGCTTAGCAAATGTCGCTATTTCATAAAAGAACATTAGCAGGGCTAAATATATCCCGCGCCACCCATCTCTATATCCTTTTCGCAGTAAATAGTATGCGAGGAACTTTCTTGTTGCCTTGAATAGGGCTTTGACAATGTGGGGGTGCTCTCCAGTCTTGGCAGCTTGAAGGGCATGGACGTTGGTATAGCGGTTTAGCTTAGCGATAAAGTGCTCAAAGTCGAGGTAGCTAAAGTGTATGATTGCCCCATCAGAAGGAAAAGACAGTTCATGCACCTTCGCCCCGGGAAAAACCTCTATATGATCGTGCATGTTTGCCCTAACGCCGAGCTTCCCCCTTCGGAAGAGCCGATACTGTTTATCCTGGTTGGGACCCCAACCGGAATATTGCATTGCCGCACCGATCAGATAATTTAGTCGGGGAACCCTTACCACGTCCACCGCGTCCTCGTGGGCTATTTGCAATAAGCACCGGGCTAAAGGAAAAGGCACCAACTCATCGGCATCTAGAAAAAACATCCAATCGTTGCTTGCCTTTTCTATGGCCAGCTTTCGGGCTATCTCGAATTCCACCACACGTTCATGCAAAAAAACTTTCGCTCCAAACTCTTGCGCTATCTCTACCGTGCGATCCGTGCTATACATATCCACGACTATAATTTCGTCTGCCCACGGCTTTACAGATCGCAAGGCATGTGGCAAATTTTTCTCCTCATTAAGGGTGTTGATCAAAACAGAAATCTTAGCCCTGTCTTCCACCGTTATCACCCTTCCCAAAGAACGTGTAAATCTTTCGCAATTCCTCTCCCCGACTCCAAACCACAAGTCCTGAGTATACCCCTAACCCCAAAGCAAACACCCCCACTAAGGCATACAAGTTTTGTATGTTAACGAGTAGCTCCAAAAGGTAAATTCCCATTCCCACCAAAATGGCCAGAACCCAAGGCAGGGAGGCTGCACGCCAAAGCTTAACCGCAACCAGCCTTTGGGCAACCACGAAAAGTCCAAAATTGCTAAGCTGAACACCTACGTTCGCCAAAGCAAAGCCCAGAGCCCCAAACCAGTGAATGAGCGGGAGGCCTAGAAACCAGGTGAGAAGGGCCCATATAACCGTGAACAAAAATGTTGTTTTGGATCTACCCAAAGCGTTGAGTAAACCCTGTAATGGGGTTGACGTGGCCACCACCAAGTTGGCAAGCGAAAGTAGGTAGAAAATTGGCAGGGCTGCCAGCCATTTCTCCCCGAATATTATTCGGGTGATGGGCTCTATGAGAACTAGAGTAAGGATGGAAATAGGGGCTGTGAGAGCATTGGTTGCAAACAGTACTCTCTCAACCGCTCTGGTCAGCAATACTCGATCATGTTGAAGCCGGGCAAACAGAGGCATATATAGGCGCTGAAACACCATTAGGGTCATTACAGAGTAGTTTGCGACCATCTGGGCCCAATTGATGTAACCTACCGACCCAGCCCCTAAATAAAGACCAACGAAGACAGGAGTAATCGAGTCCTTAATTAGAGATACGACCTGTCCTCCTTGTAGAAACAAGCCAAACCCTAAATGTTTGCGAGCTCTACTCCAGTCCCAACTCCACCCCATTTTCCAGGGGCTGATCCAATTTGCCAGGATTGCTCCAGCAGTCGAGCGAAGCAACAGCGCTATAGCAAAAGATAGTGGCCCATAACCTCGCCAGGCCAGAAATACCGCCGTGGTGTTGTAGACAAGGGCTTGGGTTATCTCCACAAGCGCAAGCCGGTCAAACGCCAGGCGGCGCTCAAGGCGTACCTGTGGGATTACCATGAAAGATGTCATCAGTAACGATGCGGCAACCAGGCGAAATACCCATGCGCTATCCGGTGACAACCGGTACAATTGAGCAATCCATGGTGAAGCAGCCCACAAAGCCACCGCCAAAATGACAACAAAGATCTGCTGAACAGCATACACCGATCTGTAGTCCAGCTCGTCTGGCTCGCTCGGCTGTCGGATTAAGCTAGATGCTAAGCCAGTACCACCAAATGCGATGAGAAAAGCCAAAAAGAATGTGACGATACCATAAAGACCAAACTCATCGGGAGTTAGCAGGCGCGCGAGCAAAACTCCACCTACAACATTTAATCCCTGCACCAGCACCTGACGAACCACCAAAGCAGCAGCACTCCGAACTGCTTGGCGACCCAGGTCTCGCAAGGAAGAGGTTTGTTCACCAAAGTCGCTCATAGGCGAAGCTGGCCCACCACGCTCACACATTCCTCCCCAGGGCCTCGAGGAGGCGGCGCATAAGGGCCAGATGACCGGGTAGACGAGAGAAGATGAGCTTGGCAAGCTCCTCGTTGTAGGTATGAGCAGTCAAATTCCGGTCGTCTACCATCTGCATGCCCCAACGCGCCTCGGCTTCATAGCAAGCCCGCACCACGCCCTTAGGCGAGGCCAAGTCTATCCCTTCGCACTCCCTAAGGTAAAGCTGGGCAGCTTTCCACACGGCCTCCAGGGTGTACTCGAAACGCTGGATGGCTGCATCGCGAATCACGGCGTCCGCAGAAGGCTCCAGCGGCAGCTCCGCCAGGGTTTCTAGGGCTTTGCGGGCGATAGAGAGCCTCTGGGCTAACCGATCCATCGCACTCCCTCGGTCTCTACGCGCCGCACCAGTTCCGGCGGAGCCTGCGAAAGGTCTACCAGGTCCACCCGAAACAGCAGGTTCGATTCCTCCAAGCGCTCCCGCAGTTGGGACAGCAGGCCTACCGGAAGGGGAGCCAGCGGCAGTATACCCACGTCCAGGTCGGAACCCCGGCGCAGGGCTCCGCGGGCTGCCGAGCCGAAGAGGTAAACCCGCACCGGCAGGCCGGAAAAAAACTCTCCAGTATGGCCCGCAAAGCGGCCAGATCGGGTGGGGGTTCATAAGGCCTCACGCCGCTGTTTCTCCACACTCATAGATGAGCTTAGCCTCCTTCATCACCCCCCGCAGGAAGGGCAGCTCGCGCCGGTTTGCAAACTCCTGCGGGGTGAGGATCACCGCTTCCACCGCAAAGGGAAGGTCGCGCAGCGCCCAGAGCACCTGGCCGATGCGCTCCAGGGGGGGCAGGTCGGTCTCCCAGAGCACGAGGAGGTCCAGGTCGGAGCGCCGGGTGGCCGTGCCCCGCGCGTGGGAGCCAAAGAGGTAAACCCGCTCCACCCCCATTGCACCCAAGCGTTCCCGTACCGCCTCGAGCCAGCCCACGCGGGCATTCTAGCAGAAGCCTGCCTGCCCCCATATCCAGACCGCCTCGCGCTCGAGGGTCTTGGCTAGGCGAGGGCTTTGCCGGGGCAGCGCGCACCACTCCTCTACAGTGTAGACCAGCGCCTCCGCAGGCACCGGCAGGCTTTCCAAAGGAAGCAGGGCTATGCGTCGCTCAAAGGAATGGGGGCTGGAGTTTAGGATAAGGAGAAGATCGAGGTCGCTGCCCACCCCGTAATCCCCCCGGGCATAAGAGCCAAACACCCCTACTGCCAACAGACCGGGGATTTCCAGGGTGCGAACCCAAGCCTCTAAGGCCGAAAAAACCTCATCCCGGCGGGGCCATCTGAGCGTGGACGAACGCAAGGATATCACCGGCATACGCCAAAGCCTCCCTACTTTGCAAAGGGCCGTAGTGCTCGGCAGGAGCGCCCTCCGGATAGGCGTCCGGGTAGCGGGTGGGAATATAGAGCGCATCCAGGGAGCGGGCTTTTTCGATGAGCAACGGGGGCACCGCCAGCGGAAGCTCCGCCAGAAGCCGGGCCACCAGACGTCCTCAAGCCTCCTGACCCAGATGCAGGTGCAGCGCCTCGACCGCTTTTTCTGCGGCTTGTTGCGCAGCAAAACAGGCCCACTCGTGCCGACCGGCACGCGCAGCAATGCCGGCCAGCTCGAGGTCGTGCTCGGCCTGGCGCAGCCAGTCGGGCGCGCGGTTCACCGCCTCAGCATACTCCAGTCCGGGCTGGGGCGGCTGTGCCAGCGCCAGGCAGTCTCCACGATGTCCTCAAAGCTCCGGCCAGCCCTCCAGCCCAGCACCCGCTCTGCCTTGGCCGCATCCGCCACCAGTTCGGGCGGATCCCCGGGCCGCCGGGGGGCCAGGGTGAACGGCACTGCCCGCCCAGACACCGCCTCAACCATGCGAATGACCTCCCGCACGCTGTGCCCCTTCCCGGTGCCCAGGTTGAGCGCGGTAGAAGCCCCACCATCTTGCAGGTATTGCAGGGCACGCACGTGGGCCTCGGCCAGGTCGGTCACGTGGATATAGTCGCGGATGGCGGTGCCGTCGGGGGTGGGGTAGTCGGTGCCAAACACCTGTACCGGAGGCCGCTTCCCCAAGACCGCCTCGATCACCAGCGGGATGAGGTGGGTTTCCGGGTCGTGCACCTCGCCCAGTTCCCCCTCGGGATCGGCCCCGGCGGCGTTGAAGTAGCGCAAAGAGACCCAGCGCAGGCCGTGGCACTCCCCAAACCAGCGCAGCATCTTCTCGCCCATGAGCTTGGACTCGCCGTAGGGGTTGATGGGGTCTTGGGGATGCTCCTCGGGGATGGGCAGCCGTTGGGGGAGGCCATAGGTGGCACAGGAAGAGGAAAAGACCACCTGCCGCACCCCGGCCTGGTGCATGGCCTCGAGCAGGTTGAGGGTTCCCACCACGTTGTTGCGGAAATACTTGGCGGGGTTTTGCATGGACTCACCCACGTAGGCGTTGGCCGCAAAATGAACCACCGCCTCGATACGGTGATCCTCGAGCGCCCGCACAATCGCGGGCTGATCGCCCAGATCGGCCTCCACCAGAGGTCCCCACTTCACCGCCCAGCGATGCCCCATGCTCAGGTTGTCGAAGACCACCGGGGTGTACCCGGCTTGGTGCAGGGCCTTGGCCGTGTGACTGCCGATGTAGCCCGCCCCTCCTACCACCAAGACCCGCATGCTCATACCCCCTCCGCTTTGAAGTAGGCAATGGTGCGCAGCAAACCCTCCCGAACCGGAACCCTTGGCTCCCAGCCCAGAAGCTCGCGGGCCAGGCGTATGTCCGGGCGGCGCTGCTTGGGGTCATCCTGGGGCAGTGGCCGGAACTCGAGCCCCGCCTTGCTGCCGGTCAGTTCCCGCACCAGCTCCGCCAGCTCGAGCATGGTGTATTCCTCGGGGTTGCCCAGGTTGACCGGCCCGGGGTAATCCACCCCCATCAGGCGCACGATCCCCTCCACCAAGTCGTCCACGTATTGAAAGCTGCGGGTCTGGGAGCCGTCGCCATAGATCGTGAGCGGTTCGCCCCGCAGGGCCTGGGTGATGAAGTTGGTGACCACCCGCCCGTCCTCGGGGTCCATCCGCGGGCCGTAGGTGTTGTGGCAGAAAACGCCGTTTCCAGCGACAAAGTTTTCCGCCCCCGGTACGGAGAAATCGTAGACCGTGGCCGTGACAAGGCAGGGCCGGACCTCCTTGACCTGGCTCCAGACGATATCCCCCTCCCTTCGGGCGTCTAGCTTCTGACGCACGCCTCGGTCCCAAGAGAGGAGGTCAAAGTTGTCCAAGGCGCACACGGTCACCCGGTAAAAAGGAAACCGCTTGGTGGCGGTAAGCTTTTTGCCCACCCAGGACTCGTGGCGGCCCACGCTGGCCACAATGCCGAAGCGGAGGAGGAGGTAGACGAGGCCATAGGCGATCTCCTCCGAGGCCGTGTCAAACACAAGCTCGTTGCCCAGCTTCTTGCCGCTATGGGTGCCGTCCCCGCAACGGTAGCCCTCCAAAAAATGCTTCAGGCGGGAAAGGGGGAGCTGGAACACCCAGGGGGGAATCCGCTTCCTTAGCCCTAGAGCGCGGGTGAAAAGGATGTAAAGGGCCTTGGAGTGGACGTAAATCCCTGGAGCACGGTGGGAAGCGGGAGGGACATACTTCACCCTTACCCTGAAATGGGTTTCCAGGATGCCCTTGGCTCTCCTGATAAAGGCATCGTCGGAGGAAAAGGTGATGAAGTACCTGCCCTTGTCCCCATACGCCCCTCCCTCCGCCAGATACAGGCCGAAAAGCCACAAGAGGTCATCTGTCACCCGCACCCTGTTGGGCAACCAGAGGTGGGAGTCTCCGTAGAGGCCAAACTCCGCCCCGTCGGGTATCTCCCAGCCCAAGGCCTGGAGCACGGCGAGGGGAACAAGCCCTTGGCGCATCCACCGCTTCGTGGCGCAAACGGCGGAGTTGCGAGCGTTGGCTCCCCGGAAACGCCCCTGGCTTAGGGCTATCTCGTGAATACGCTCCCTTTCTGCCTCAATGCGGTGGGAAAAGGAAGGATGGCGCACCGCCCAGCGCCACAGCCACTGCGGAGAGCCGTCTAAAGAGGCGAAGATTTGGGCAAGGTCCAGGACCTCGAGGTCCCGCTCCAAAACGGGGAGACGGGCGGGCACGGCCACGTAGTCCCCTGGCTTAAGCTCCCGAACAGGCTTGGCCACGGGCCTTCCGTCGGGGCCCCGGACAAAGAGGCTATGGTCCCCCGTTACCTTGACGGTGCGGCCGTAGCGCAGGCGAACCTCATAGGCCTCCTGCTGGACCGGGTGTCCGATGAAGTACGCGGCCCGCTTAAGCTCTAGCCGAAGGGTGTTCGGATCAAAGGCGGGTACCAGGACTTCCCTGGGAACCCCCGGGGCCAAGCCCAACCGCTCGGCATAGGCTTGGGCCGTTTCCAGATGGGCCTCGCTATCGTTGAAGAAAAAGAGGTACTCGTCCGCAAGGACGCTGTTGAATATGCGAACAATACGGGTGGGAAGGCCATACACCCGGTGGTAGGCCAGGGTGAGGGCCTCGGCGTAGCGCTTGGCCTCGTCGTAGACCGAGCGGGGGCCGATGGGGTTGACGTGGCCCCAGTACCCCTCGGGCTGGGGATGGACCTGCGGGTCGCCGTAGACCTCGCTGGTCGAGGCCAGGAAGAAGGCTGCTCCACGCGCTCGAGCCAAGTCCAGCAGGTGCCGGGTGCCCTCGGCGTTGACCAAAAGGGTCTCGAGGGGCCGCTTCAGGTAGCGGGGAGGGGAGGCCGGAGAGGCCAGGTGCATCACCCAGTCGAAGTCTCCCGCCACCTCGAGCGGCCTCGCGGCGTCGGCCTCGAGAAAGCTGAAGCCCCCGAAGGGGATGAGGTACCCGAGGTTGTGCCGCCCTCCGGTACAGAAGTTGTCCACCCCCAGGACCTGGTGCCCTTCCCGGAGCAGGCGTTCGGCCAGGTGGCTGCCCACGAAACCGGCAGCGCCGGTGAGCAGGATGCGCATTTAGCCTTCCACCTTCTGCACCAAGGGCTCCGACACCCCTACGCCCACATAGCGGAAGCCCAGGCGGGCCAGGGCAGCCTTGTCGAGGAAGTTCCGCCCATCCAGCAGCAGCCGGCGGCGCATGCGCGAAGCCACCCGCTCCCAGGGCCACTCGCGGTACTGGGGCCACTCGGTGACCAAGACCAGCGCGTCGGCCTCCTCGGCGAGCTCGAGAGCATCCGCACAGTAGCGCAGCTCCAAGTCGGGGAAGAGGCGCTGGGCATTTTCCATGGCAACGGGGTCGTGCACCCGCACCCGCACCCCTCGCTCGAGGAGCCTACGGGCGATATCCAGGGCGGGGGCATCGCGCAGATCGTCGGTATGGGGCTTGAAGGCCAGCCCCAAGAGGCCAACGGTGCGGCCCTTGAGGATCTTCAGCTCGGCCAACAGCTTCTCCACGATCCGCTCGCGCTGGCGGTAGTTGACCTCGCGGGCCGCGGCCACGATGGGCATGGAAAGGCCGTAATCCTGGGCGGTGGCGATGAGGGCCGCGGTGTCCTTGCCAAAGCAGCTCCCGCCCCAGCCGATGCCCGCCTGGAGAAAGCGGGTGCCGATGCGGGCATCGAGGCCGATACCCTTGGCGATCTGGGTCACATCGGCCCCTACCCGCTCGGCCAGCGCCGCGATCTCGTTGATGAAGCTGATCTTGAGGGCCAAGAACGCGTTGGCCGCGTATTTGATCAGCTCCGCCGAGGCCAGGTCGGTGGCGATGAAGGGCACCGCCTGCAGCCCCTCGGGGCGGGGGATGAACGCGGGGGGGGTGAAGGTCTGCTCGAGGATGGGCCGGTAGAGGGTGTAGAGCACCTCGAGTGCGCGCTGATCCTCGGCCCCTACCACCACCCGGTCGGGGTAGAGGCTATCGTGGATGGCCGAGCCCTCGCGCAAGAACTCGGGGTTGGAAGCCACCGCGAACTGCCCCTGGGGTTTTTGGCCGTTGCGCGCTGCATAGGCTTCTTGTACCAGGCTCTCTACCCAGTTCCCGCTGCCGATGGGCACGGTGGACTTGTTGACCACCACGGTAAACCCTGGGCCTAGGTGTGCCCCCACCGAGCGGGCGGCCTGGCGCAAGTACTGCAGATCGGGATTGCCGTCGGGCAAGGGGGGTGTGCCCACGGCGATAAACACCACCTCCGCCTGGGGAATGGCCTGGGCATAGTCTTCGGTAAACTGTATCCTCTCCCGGGCCAAAGCCAGCAGTTCTTCGAGGCCCGGTTCGTAGATAGGAGCCTGCCCCTGGCGCAGCTTCTCCAGCTTGAACGCGTCCACATCTACGCAGATGACCTCATGACCCGCGTAGGCCAGGGTCACCCCTGTAGTAAGGCCTACATACCCTGTTCCAATGATGGCGATTCTCATATCTCACCCGGGGAAACCCCCAACCGACCGGAGCTAGTATAACCAAGGCACCAGGCCTTTCCGAGGCTAATCCAAACCCCACCTTTCCCTGATTCATACTTTCCCTCACCCCAAGCCACCGGAGTCCCCTGGCGGGACGTGGGATCGTCCCTCATGTTTGAGAAGAAAGGAGCGAGAAGTCAGCAGTGAGAGGGAGGGCGGTACCCTACGTCTTGCGTTTGGCGTATAGCGTACGACGTACGACATAAGTACGGTAAATCAAGCTACCAGATAAGGCGTCATCGGCTGGCGTACCAGCGCTGCATCAGCTCCTGGTGATGGCGCTGGGAACGTAGTCGCTCCCACCAGCCCCGGTTTTCTAGGTACCACTGCACCGTCCTGGCCAGGCCCTCCTCGAAGGTGTAGCGGCGCACCCAGCCCAGCGCCTCGGCCTTGGAAGGGTCTACGGAGTAACGGTAGTCGTGGCCGGGGCGGTCCGCTACGAACTTGACCAGCGTGGGTGGCTTGCCCAACAGCTCGAGCACCCGCCGCGCCACCCGGGTGCCGGGTACCTGCTCGCGGGCCCCCAGGTTGTAAGCCTCGCCCGAGTTCCCCCGGTGCAGCACCAGGTCGATACCGCTGGCGTGATCGTAGGCGTGCATGTAGTCGCGCAGCGCCGAACCGTCGCCGTAGAGGGGCAGGGGTTTGTCCTCGAGGGCGTTGGTGATGAAGAGCGGGATGATCTTCTCGGGGTACTGGTAGGGGCCATAGGTGTTGGAGCCCCGCGTCACCACCACGTCCAGGCCGTAGCTGATCCCGTAGCTATACACCAGGTGCTCGGCGGCGGCCTTGCTGGCTGCGTAGGGGCTGCGGGGGCGCAGGGGGTCGGCCTCGAGGGAGTGATGAGAGGTGCCCGAGAGGTCGCCGTAGACCTCGTCGGTGGAGACCTGGAGGAAGCGGCGGACTCCGGCCTTGCGGGCTTCCTCCAAAAGCACCAGGACGCCCTCCACGTTGGTCTTGACGAAGGGTCGGGGGTCGAGGAGGGAGCGGTCTACGTGGCTCTCGGCGGCGAAGTTCACGACCGCCTCCACCCCGGCGAGGGCCTCGCGGACCGCCTCGGGGTCGGCGATATCGCCCTGGACGAACTCGATGCGGGAACGCACTGGCTCGAGGTTCTCCAGGTTGCCCGCGTAGGTGAGCTTGTCGAAGACCACCATCTCCCACTCGGGATGGGCCTCGAGGGCGTAATGCACGTAGTTGGAACCGATAAACCCGGCCCCTCCCGTCACCATCACCCGTCTAAAGCTCCTCTGAGTACCGGCGTCAGCCGGGGGCCGATGGCCCTTCCCTTGGCTAGCCACGGTCTTCCTCCCATAGTTCAGCGCCGAAATAGTCCCAGGGCAGGCGGCCCTCGTTGGGGTCCTGGGGGTCGAACTGGCTGTTCATGGCGTAGATCAGGGTCGCCCCACGAACCCCCGCGCGGTAGCCGTGGGCCACCCCGCTGGGGATGTAGAGCAGCGCCGGGGCCTCTCCGGAGAGCAGGTAGGCCCGCCGGTTCCCCAGGGTGGGAGAATCCTTGCGCACGTCCACCAGCCACACCTTGAGCTCGCCCTCGATCACGCACCACAGCTCGTCCTGGGGGCGCTTGGGGTGGAGGTGAAAGGCGTTGATCCGCCCCGGCACCGCCCAGGAGACCGAGACCTGCCGCAGCTCAAAGCCCACCGGCAGGCCTTCTACTTGGCCCCCCTCCAGCCGCAGGTGTTCCATGAAGGCCCCCTCGAGCGCGCGGTGCTTGCGCAGGGGCTGGTGCCACGCCCCGGCGATCTCGGGCTGGGGATCGTAGCGTTGGATGCGGAGGGAGGCGAATACGTCAGGGTCAAGCATCATCTTCTCCATTCGCGCTTGAGGCTTTGCCAGCGCCGATTGTCGAGGGAGATGTCCTCGGGAAGCGCCACCGGCGAGTCCGCGCGCAGCCCTGGTAGCACGTCCTCCCGGGTGCGGCGGGCCAGCTCGTAGGCCGATTTGCGTTCGGTGGCGATGTGCAGGGTGTCGAAGGGGATCTGTCCCAGGTGTTCCAAGGCCAGGGCCACCTCCGGGGCGATGACCTCCAGGTAGTCCTGGCTGGTGTAGAGGTCGGTGTAGGCCACCGGGTAGGGCCAGGGCGAGGGGCGGAAGGAGGTGCGGATGACCAGGTGTCGGGGCAAGACGCGCACGACCTCCTCGGCGACGAGCTTGGAGAGGGCGTAGTGGTTGCGCACCGGGCCCATGGGGTCGTCCTCGCGGTAGCCGCCGCGGTCGCCCCAGAAGACGTAGTCGGTGGAGATGTGGACCAGGAAGACGCCACTCCCCTGGAGGGCCCGCACGACGTTGCGGGTTCCCTCCACGTTGACCCGCCAGCAGGCCGCGCGCTCGCGTTCGGCCCTGGCCACGTCGGTGTAGGCCGCCGCGTGGAGGAAGACTTTGGGCTGGTGGCGCTCGAGCGCAGCTCGCACGCTCTCGGGGTCGGTGACGTCGAGCTCGCGGCGGGGCGGGGCCACGATCCCGGGCATCAGGGCGCGCAACGCCCTGCCCAGGCGCCCGCTGCCTCCGGTCATGAGGATCGGGCCCATCACAGCTTGACCTGGCTGCGGTCGCCCAACACCAGCTGCAGGGTGTGGCGGCGGGGGCTGCCCTGGCCGTCCACCACCACCCCGTGGCCGAGGATGCTGGCGTCGAGGCGGTAGGCGAGCTGGCGCACCTCGGCCTGGTCCATGAGGATGGAGTACTCCAGCTCGCTGCCGATGACCTTGGCCCCCTTGCCGATGGCGCTGTAGGGGCCGATGAAGCTGTCCTCGATGAGGCTGCCCGCCCCGATGAAAGCCGGGCCGCGCACGGTCGAGCGCACGATGCGGGCGCCCGGCTCGACCACCACCTCGCCCACCACCTCGGCCTGCTCGAGCTCCCCCTCCACCCGGCGGGTGATCTGGGAGAGCACCAGGCGGTTGGCGTCGAGGAGGTCCTCGGGCTTGCCAGTGTCCTTCCAGTAGCCGCGCACCTGGTGGGCCACCACCCTCTGGCCGCGCTCGACCAGGCCCTGGATGGCCTCGGTGATCTCGTACTCCCCGCGCCAGGAGGGCTTGAGCGTGGCGATGACCTCGTGGATGGCCGGGCTGAAGAGGTAGACGCCCACCAGCGCCAGGTTGGAGGGGGGGTCTTTGGGCTTCTCCACCAGGCGCACCACCCGGCCCTGCCCGTCGAGCACCGCCACCCCGAAGGCCCGAGGGTCTTCGACCTCGGTCAGCAGCACGATGGCCTGGGGCTGGGTCTGCCGGTACTCCTCGACCAGGTGCCGGATGCCGCCGGAGAGCAGGTTGTCGCCCAGGTAGAGCACGAAGGGGCTCTCGCCCAGGTACTCCCGCGCGGTCATGACCGCGTGGGCGATGCCCAGCGGGGCCTCCTGCACGATGAAGGTGAGCTGTGCTCCCCAGCGGGAGCCGTCGCCCAGGGCCTCGCGCACCTCGTGGCCGGTCTCGGGGCTCAAGATCACCCCGATCTCGCGGATACCCGCCTCCACCAGATCCTCCAGGGCGTAGAAGAGGTTGGGTTTGCCGGCGATGGGGATGAGCTGCTTGGCCCGGGTGTGGGTCAGGGGGCGCAGCCGGGTGCCCTTGCCGCCGGAGAGAACGAGTCCTTTCACATCTCTATCCATAGCCTAATCCCCCGCCAAAGCGGATTCTGCCACGGCGCCCTCGAGGCGCACCAGATCATCCTCGCCCAGGTACTCCCCGCTTTGCACCTCGATGATGACCAGGTCGATCAGGCCGGGGTTGGCCAGCCGGTGTGGGGTCCCGGCCAGGACGCTGAGGGATTCATCGGTACGCAGCAGGTGGGTCTGGTCTTCCTTCAGGACTTGCGCCGTGCCCGAGACCACCGTCCAGTGTTCGCTGCGGTGGTGGTGCAGGTGGTACGAGAGGGACTGGCCCGGTCGGATCACCAAGCGCTTGATCTTGAAGCGGGGGCCCTCCTCGAGCACGGTGTAGCTCCCCCAGCGGCGCTGCACGGTGCGGTGTTCGCGGGCGGTCTCGTGCTGGGCCTGCTGTAGCCGCTCGACCACCTTCTTCACGTCCTGCACTTTGTCGCGCCGAGTGACCAGCAGCGCGTCTGGGGTATCCACGATGACCAAGTCCTCCACCCCGATGGCCGCCACCAACCGCCCCTCGGTCTGCACGAAGGTGTTGTGGGTGTCGATCAACACCGCCTCACCCAGCACCCGGTTGCCTTCTGGATCGGCGGGAACCAGTTCCGCAGCGGCATCCCACGCCCCTAGGTCGCTCCAGCCGAAGCCAGCGGGAACCACCGCCACCCGCTCGGCCTTCTCCATCACCGCGTAGTCCACCGAGATGCTGGGAACGGCGCGGAAGGTCTGGGCATCGAGGTACTGGGGGGTTTCGCGGGGGCTCGATTCCCAGCAGCGCAGCACCGCCCTGTAGACCTCAGGGGCGTAGGCCTGCACCGCCTCCAGGTAGGCCCCGGCCTGGAAGCAGAAGATCCCCGCATTCCAGTAGAAGCCCCCCTGCTCGAGGTAGGCTTTGGCCCGAGGGGCGTCGGGCTTTTCCACGAAGCGCCGCACCGCATACACCCCTTCGGCCAGGGGCTGGCCCTGCTCGAGGTAGCCGAACCCGGTGGCGGGGTAGCTGGGCTGGATGCCAAAGGTGACCAGGTAGCCCCGCTGGGCTGCGGCTTTAGCCCGCTCGACGGCCTCAGCAAAGGCTTGGGGATCCTCGATCAAGTGGTCGGCGGAGAGCACCAACAGGGTTTCGTCGGCCCCGTGGCGCTCCGACACCGAGAGGGCGGCCAAGGCGATGGCCGGGGCGGTGTTGCGGCGCAGCGGCTCGACCACGAAAGCCAACGGGGGATAGTCCCCGATCTTCAGCGCCTGGTACTCGTTGAGCGTGCTGTAGTAGTGCTCCTGCCCGGTCACCGTGAGCACCTCGGAGATCCCCGGCAGGCGCACCGCCCGCAGCAGGGCTTTCTGCAACAGGCTCTGCCCGTCGGGCAAGCGCATAAAAGGCTTGGGGTAGAGTTCGCGGGAGACCGGCCACAGCCGCGTCCCCGCTCCCCCGGAGAGAATCACCGCGATCATCTTACCGATCCTACTCTACCCGGCCCCCATAACCCCGTCGTGAACCCACCCGGCCCGACCGCATCAGCATGAAGAGCCCCTGGCGTTACGTAAGGCCTCGGGAGGGAGGAGCCAGGAAACGGAGGGGTTACGGCCTAAATCCGGATACCCTCCCCCCCCCAGCTCCCGTAGGCGTAAAACCGGCCCCGTTCCCCCTTGAGGTAATCCAGCAACGGCTCGCGCAGGGGGCGGTGCTCCTCGAGCTTGGCCGCCACCTCCTGAGGGGTGAAAAACCGCGCTTCGACGATGTGCCCGTCGGGGTCCCGGGGGTTCAGCAGGCCGTCGTAGGTGGCGCGGAAGGCCAAGGCCACGGTGCGCTCGTGCTTGCGGGCATCCTCGACCTGGATCACGTAAGCCAGGTGCTCCACGCCGCGCACCCACAAGCCGGTCTCTTCACGCACCTCCCGCTTGAGGGCGTCGATGAGGGTCTCGCCCGCCTCCACCGTGCCGCCGGGCAGGGTGTAGCGCACCCGACCCCTGCGGCTCCAGTCGTTCGCCACCAGCAATACCCGACCTTGCTTGTCCATCAGGATTGCTGCGGCTACCAGCAGTTCGCGCCGCAGGCCGTGGCTCACGGATCACCCCCCAGGGAAAGCCGCCCGCACCGGGGGACTCCTCCCCCTGAGCTTGTCTCCCCCCCGCCCACCCTCGAGGCGAGGTTGCGGGAAACCACGAGCATCACGCCTCCCTGCTGCGCAGGGTGAGGGACGTCTCCCCGGCGATGGCGGCGAGCTGGCGTTCTTGATCGGCCCGCTTGAGGGCCTCGTGCAGCTCGAAGAGGTCGCCCGACAACACCCCCTCGAGGTTATGGGTGGTGAAGCCGATGCGGTGGTCGGTGACGCGGGACTGGGGGAAGTTGTAGGTGCGGATCTTCTCCGAGCGCTCCCCGGCCCCGATCTGGGCCAGGCGGTCTTCGCGGCGGCGGGCGGCCTCCTCGGCCCGCTTCATCTCCAGAAGCCGCGAGCGCAGGATGGTGAGGGCCTTCTCCTTGTTCTTGATCTGGCTCCTGGATTCCATGCAGCTCACGATCATCCCGGTGGGTTTGTGCAGCACCTGCACCGCCGAGTCGGTGGTGTTCACCCCCTGCCCGCCCGGGCCGGAAGCCCGCGAGACGGTGATCTCCAGGTCGGCGGGGTCGAGTTCCACGTCCACCTCCTCGGCCTCCGGCATCACCGCCACGGTGGCGGTGGAGGTATGGATGCGCCCCTGGGCCTCGGTGGCGGGAACCCGCTGCACCCGGTGGACCCCGGCCTCGTACTTGAGCACCCCGTACGCCCCGGCCCCGATGACCTCGAAGGAGACCTTGGAGACTCCCCCCAGATCGGTCAGGTTGATGTCGAGGATCTCGGTGCGGAAGCCTTTGCGCCGGGCGAATTCCATGATCATGTCGCGCAGCTCGGCGGCGAAAAGGGCGGCCTCCTCCCCCCCGGTCCCGGCGCGGATCTCCACGATGACGTTTTTATCGTCGAGGGGGTCTTTGGGCAGCAACAGCAGCTCGAGCTTGGCTTCCAGCTCGGGGAGGCGCCGCCGGATCTCCTCCACCTCCAACCGGGCCATCTCGGCCATGTCGGGGTCGTGCAACAGGCTCTTGGCCTCCTCCAGATCCGAGAGGGCCTTTTTGTACTCGCGGATCGTAGCCACCAGCTCGCCCATCTCGGCGTATCGCTTGGAGAGGCGCTGGTACTCCCGTTGATCGCTGAGCACCGCCGGATCGGCGAGGGCAGCCTCCAGGCTCTGGTACTCCTGTTCTAGGGACTCGAGTTTTTCTAGCATCAAAGATCACTATTCTACAGGATACCGCTAAACGCTGAACCCTGAACGCCCGGGGACCTCGGCTTGACAAGGTTTTTAGGCAAGCCTAAACTGTAGGGTGTATGGCTTTAGGAAATCCTAAACCCCGTGAGGAAGTCCCATGACCCATCCCGCCCGCCCTCCTCTGTCTGAAGCCCAGGAAGATTACCTCAAGCAAATCCTCTTGCTGGGGGGTGGAGAAAAGCTCGAGGAGACGCACTCTGTTTCGACCCAGGCCCTCGCCGACCAGATGGAGATCAAACCGGCCTCGGTGACGGGGATGCTCAAAAAGCTGGCCGAACTGGGGCTGGTGGAGTACGAGGCCTACAAAGGGGTGCGCCTGACCGAGGCCGGGTACAAGGTGGCGCTGGAGGTGCTGCGCCACCACCGGCTCTTGGAAGCCTACCTCCACCAGGCCCTGGGCTACGGCTGGGAGGAGGTCCACGCCGAGGCCGAGCGGCTCGAGCACCACATCTCCGAAGCCTTCGAGGCACGCATCGCCGAGTGGCTGGGCCACCCCTCGCACGACCCCCACGGCGATCCCATCCCTAGCGTGGAACTAACCCTTCCTCAGGATGCCCCCACCCAGCGCCTGACGGCTTTAGCGGTGGGTCAACACGGCTTGGTGGCGCGGGTTTTGACCCAAGACCACGATAGCCTCAACCTGCTGGCCCACCTTCACCTGCGCCCCGGGGCTTGGGTGGGGGTGCTCGAGCACGCCCCCGAGGGCCTCCGCATCGAAGTCCGCCGCGAACACCTGGAAGAACGCTTTCTGCTGCCCTCCTCGCTGGCCCAAATTGTCTGGGTGGTGCCGCAGGAGGATAGACACCGCTGAGGCCAACCATGTTTACCAACCCCAACGCCGATCAAAAAATCGTACAGCACGCGATGGCGGTGCTCGAGCGGCCCAGCCACAAGCGCGGCCTAGCTCGGCTCCTGCCCTTTCTGGGCCCGGCCTTTGTGGCCAGCGTGGCCTACATTGACCCTGGCAACTTCGCCACCAACATCCAGGGCGGAGCCAAGTTCGGCTACCTTTTGCTATGGGTCATCCTCGCCGCCAACCTCATGGCCATGCTGATCCAGTTCCTGTCCTCGAAGCTGGGGATCGTAACCGGGGCCAACCTCCCAGAGGTAATCCGGCAGGAGTGGCCCCGCCCTCTGGTATGGTTTTACTGGATACAAGCCGAAGTGATCGCCATGGCCACCGATTTGGCCGAGTTTTTGGGCGCCACCTTAGCCCTAAACCTGCTCTTTGGCATCCCGCTGTTTTGGGGGGCGGTGCTCACCGGGATTGCCGCCTTCGGCATCCTGGCCTTGCAACGCTACGGTTTCCGTCCCCTCGAGGCCGTCATCGCGGTCTTCGTGGGGGTGATCGCCCTGGCCTACGTGGTGCAGCTTTTCCTCTCCAAACCGGGCCTGGAGTTCGCCCAAGGCCTCATACCTCGCTTCCAAGGGGGCGAAAGCCTTTACCTGGCGGTAGGTATCCTCGGGGCCACGGTGATGCCCCACGTCATATACCTGCACTCGGATCTCACCAAAAGCCGTGTCCCGACCGCTGATCTGCGGCTCAAACGGCGGTTGCTCCGGTTCAACTTGCTCGACGTGGTGATCGCCATGAGCATCGCCGGGCTCATCAATATGTCCATGCTGGCCGCGGCGGCAGCCACCTTTCACGCGGCGGGGAAATCGGATATAGCCGACCTCACCACCGCCTACCAGACCCTCACTCCCCTTTTGGGGCCGCTGGCCGCGCTAGCTTTTGGGGTGGCCCTGCTGGCTTCTGGAATATCCTCAAGCACCGTGGGCACCATGTCCGGGCAGGTCATCATGCAGGGCTTTGTCCAGTTCCAGATTCCCCTATGGCTGCGCCGGCTGATCACCATGCTCCCGGCCTTCGTGGTGATCCTGTTGGGCCTCGACCCCACCAATGTGCTGGTACTCTCCCAGGTGGTGCTCTCCTTTGGTATCCCCTTCGCCCTGATCCCCCTGCTGCTCTTCACCGCCAACCGGCGCATCATGGGCGAGCTGGCCAACTCCAAGCTGGTCACCTACACTGGCTGGGTTATCGCCGCTTTCATCATCGGGCTCAACCTCTACCTGCTCTACCAAACCCTCCTGGGAGGATAAGGACAGTGGGTGCGCATCTTCACGCCCCGGCTCGGTTATGGCCGGGGCCTGGTTATGCGATCCACCGCGTACCGCGAACTCCGCCCAATGCCCCCGCCCCCCCTGAGGCTCACGGCACGTCCCGGCTAGCCCGGTTGCCCGCCGCGTCCACCGCGATCACGGTGGCGCGCTTGGCGGGAACCTCGACGAAGAAGGGCACATCCTTGCCCTTGGGCAGCGAGAGCGGGCTGAAGCGGCCTCCGTACTCGAGCGCTACCCGGTCGACCCCGGTATCGTCGGAGACTTTTCCGGTGATGCGGATGCCGGTTTGCACCTGGAAAGTTTCGGTGCGGGTCTCCTGGACGGTCTGGGGAGCGGAGGTGGGGTCGTTGGGGTCGGCGGGCTTGGTCACCTCCACCTGGCGGCTACGGGTGCGCGTCTCGTACACCGGCTCGAGGCGCTCGATTTTGATCACCGGCGGCTGCGCGTCGAGCACCAGCGGCAGCTTGAGCGTTCGCGTGAGTCCTGCGGTATTGGTCGCGCTCAGGGTGAGTTCCACCTGGCCCGATTGCAAAGCCTCCAGGCGGAATTTGAAGCTCACCAGCTTCTTGCCCCGCTCCTCCGCCGCCAAGAGCTCGCGCTCTCCCTGGGCGCTCGAGACCCGCACGCTCTGCACCCCGCTATCGTCGAGGGCGTAACCCTCCACGCTGAGCGAGCGGCCCCGCGCCACCACTCCGCCCGGCGGGCTGGTCACCCCCAAGAGCGGGGGGGTGAGGTCTTGGGTACGGGTGCAGGCGCTGAGCAAAACCAACAACAAGAGGGGAGCAAAGCGCATCCCCTCCATGATAGGGCTTTTCCGCTATTGGCGGAAAATGATGCCCACCCGTCCCCCGAAATCCAAACCGAATCCACGCCAACTCGCCAGGTCGCCCAATCCGATGCCCACCCCGAGCTGACCCTCACCGTAGGCGCTAAAGGGCATCCCTGGGAACTGGTACTCGAGCCCGACCAGGCCGTGAGGAAAAAGATAGATCCCGGTATAGCCGGCTGCCGTCCAGAAACCCACCCCGGCCCCCGCGCCGAAGTACCAGTTGAAGTCGAAGCCTGGGGCTGCCGGCAGGGCGCTTTTGCCGATCATATAGGCCGCGTCGCCACCGAAACCGAACCCGCTCAGCCCCGCGCCCACCCGGAAAGGCCCAGTCTGGAACTGAGCCCCGATCCAGGTCGGCCAGCCCGAGTAGATGCCGAATCCAGAGGATTGAGCAGCAGCAAACGAGAACAGAACCACGACGACGAGAAGCGCCAACCGCTTTTTCATCTGATACCTCCGAGGAGAGTCAGCCAAAGATACAACTTTTTGCTCTTGCTCTCCTAGAGCGAACTATACCGGCTCGGCGTTACTCGAGCGTTACTGCCCCAGCCCCACGAAAAAAGGCGGTGCGCAGCGCACCGCCTCAGGTCAGCATAAACCCGCTTAGGGGAAGTAGACGCGCGGGCCCACCACGATGCTCAATCCAACCCCCGAGCCCCCACCGGCGAAGCTCACCCCTAGCTGCAGCTCCGTACGGAGGGAAAAATACCTCTCTAGCGGGAACTCGAGCCCGGCGATGCCGCGTAGTCCGAAAGCGGTGGCCCCACCTGCGGTCAAACCGACCCCTCCGCCCAAGTTGAAGTTGAGGTTGGAAGCCTGCACCGGATAGAGCACGTCGGCGAAAAGGCCAAAACTTGCCGCCCCTCCCGCCGCCGCAATGACGACTCCCCCCCGCGCATCCAGCGGGCCAAGCAGCCGCTCAGCCCCCACGGTTGCCCCTAGGCTAAGGCCAAAGCCCGGCACCAGGCTCAGCTCACCCCCGAGCGCCTCCCCAAACAACCTCCCCTGGGCTGAAGCCACCGATACCGCCAGTGCGGCCACCAAAGCGATCCACAGGCGTTTCATCATACTTACCTCCGCGCACCAGGATAGCACAGGGCGATTTCAGATTTCTACCAACTTCTTCAGAATGGCTTAATGATGGAGGGCACTTCAGGTCGTATAGAGCGCATTGATGCGAATGTACTCCTCGGTAAGGTCGCAGCCCCAGGCTACCCCCTGCCCCTCTCCCTCGCCTAGGTCTACCTCGACGATTACCTCTTCCGCCCGCATGGCTGTGCTGGCGGCCACGCGGTCGAACTCGAGCACCCGCCCCGCATATAGGGGGATCCCCTGGAGGGAGATCCGCACCCGCTCCACCGCGAAGTGGGCCCCGGATTTGCCGATGGCCATCATCACCCGGCCCCAGTTGGGGTCGTTGCCGTAGACGGCGCTCTTCCATAGAGGGCTGGCCGCCACCGCCAGCGCAGCCTTACGCGCCTCCTCGTCCGAGCGGGCCCCGCTGACCTTTACGGTGAGCAGCTTGGTGGCCCCCTCGCCGTCGCGGGCCAGTTGCCGGGCCAGCGAGACGCACACCCCCTCGACCGCCGCCCAAAACTCTGCGGGCGGGACTTCCCCCGCTGCCCCGTTGCTCAGGAGCACCGCCATGTCGTTGGTGGAGGTGTCGGTGTCCACCGTGACCTGGTTGAAGCTCCTGTCCACCACCGCCTTCCAACCCCGGCGGAGCTCGGTTTGGGGAACTGCGGCGTCGGTGAGGACGTAGGCCAGCATGGTGGCCATATTGGGCTGGATCATCCCGCTGCCCTTGCAGATGCCCACCACCCGGGCCCCTCCGGGGAGCTCGGCTTCGGCCATCTTGGGTACCAAGTCGGTGGTGAGGATGGCCTCCATGAAGGGATCCACCTCGGGCCCTAGCTGGATCTGCGGCAGCCCCGCCGCGATCTTCTCGATGGGCAAGGGCTGGCCGATCACCCCGGTGGAGCCGGTCAGGACGGCCTCTGGAGCGATTCCCAGTTGAGCCGCAGCCAGCTCGGCCATGCGGCGGTCGGCCTCCACCCCCGCCTGTCCGGTGGCGCAGTTGGCGTTGCCGGCATTGACCACGATCGCTTGGAGCAATCCCCCGCTGGCGTATAGCTGTCGCCCCCGGTGCACGCAAGGGGCCGCGGCCCGGTTCAGCGTGCCTACGAAGGCCCAGGTACAGGGAACCCCGGCGACCAATAGGCCCAGGTCTGGCTTGCCCGAGGGTTTGATCCCCGCCCGCGTGGATCCGGCGCGAAAGCCGATAGGTAGTCTCATGCCGATAGCTTAACGCCTTCGCCCTGCGCAGGGGTTGCCCGCAGGCCCAGGGCCTCCTGGTAGACCTCGAGGTACCGGGGCAGGATCACCTCGGGGTGAAAGCACTCGACCGCCCGGGCCCGCGCCTGCTCACCCAGGCGCCGGTGATGGACCGGCTGGGAGAGGGCCTCGAGGGCCGCCTCGGCCATCCCCTCGATATCGCCCACCGCCCGCAGGTAGCCGGTCTTTCCCTCCTCCACCACCTCCGGCAGCCCCCCCACCCGGCTCGCCACCACCGGCACCCCGCAGGCCATCCCCTCCAGCACGGCCAGGCCGAACGACTCCTGTTCGGAGGGCATCAGCATGAGGTCGGCCAGGCCCAGCACCCGCTCGACCTCGGGGATGAACTCCAAAAACTGCACCCGGCCCATCACCTCGAGTTCCTGGGCCAGCGCGAAGCACTCCGGGCGCTCAGGGCCATCCCCCACCATCAGGAGCCGGGCGGGGAGCTTGGCGGCGACCTTGGCAAAGATCCGGATCACGTCCTGGGGCCGCTTGACCCGGCGGAAGTTAGAGACATGGATGAGCAGGGCCTCATCGGGCTGGGCAAAGCGGGCCCGCAGCAGCGGATCCTGGATGGGCTTGAAGCGCTCGGGGTCCACCCAGTTGTGGATCACGTGGATGGGGCGGTGGATGCCGAAAGCCGCCTGGGTATGGCGGGCCAGGTCGTGCGAGACCGCCGTCACCGCGTCGGAAGCCTCGATGGCGTGGCGGGTGGTGTCCTTCAGCGCGGGCTCGAGGCCCAACAGCGTCACGTCGGTGCCGTGCAAGGTGGTCACCACCCGGAAAGCCCCGCGGGTGATCTCGCGGGCCAGGAGGGCGCTGGTGGCGTGGGGGATGGCGTAGTGGGCATGCACGATCTCGATCTGGTGCTCCTCGACCAGCCGGGTCAGGGCGTTGGCCGCGGTGAGGGTGGAGAGCGCGTCGTCGAAAAGGGGATAGTCTACCGTACCGATCTGGTGGAACTGTACGTGCTCGCGCCCGACGGCGGCATCCGCGGGGGTCACCCCCAACAGCCGCCCGATCCTGCGGATCATGCCCTGGAAGAAGCTCTCGCTGCGCCAATCGGGTTCCTGGGTCAGGCGAAAGGGCCGCCTGGGGGCCACGATGTGGACCTGATGACCCCGCTTGGCCAGGGCCAGGGCCAGTTCGGTCGCGACCACCCCCGAGCCCCCCGCAGAGGCGTGACACAAGATCGCTATGTTCATCCAGCACCTCCTCGCCTTGGGACGCTAATCCCGGCTCAAAACGGGCAGACAGGGTCTTGCCTCTGGGCAGAAAATATGCCCGGAAGCTGAGAGTTGACTGAGGGATAAGGCCCAGCCAGCCTCATAGCAGCGTACGGAACGGCCTCGAGCGGGAGGTTAGGAATTAAAGGCGATAGCTGTACGCCCTTTCCGTCCCTATCATCAGGTCGAGGTTCTGCACCGCCGCCCCCGAGGCCCCCTTGCCCAGGTTGTCGAAGCGGGCGATGAGCAGGGCCTGCTCGCGCTCGGGGTTGGTGTAGACGAAGAGCTCCATGCGGTTGGTACCGTTGAGGGTTTGGGGGTCGAGCACGGGGTGGTGGGCGCCATAGGTCTCCAGGGGCATCACCGTGACGAAGCGCTGGCCCCGGTAGTGCTCGGCTAGGGCCGCGTGCAGCTCGGCAGCCTTAACCCGCTGCGGCAGGGTCCACAGGTGCACCGGGATCACGATGAGCATGCCCTGGGCGAAGCGGCCCACCGCGGGGGTGAAGATGGGCGGGTGGGTCAGGCGGGAGTACTGGGTCATCTCGGGCACGTGCTTGTGGGTCAGCTCGAGGCCATAGGCGCGGTAATCCCCGGCCAGGCGGTGCTCGCCGCGGCCCTCCATGGCCTCGATGAGCTGCCGCCCGCCGCCGCTGTAACCCGAGATTCCCTGCACCGAGGCCGCGAAGTCGTGGGGCAAGAGCCCGGCGTCCACCAACGGGCGCAAGAGGGCGATGGCCCCGGTGGCATAGCAGCCGGGGTTGGCGACGAAGCGGGCCCGGCGGATTCGCTCCGGCTGTTCGGAGCTCATCTCGGGGAAGCCGTAGACCCAGCCCTCGGCCACCCGGTGCGCAGAGCTGGCGTCGAGGAGGCGGGTGTCGGGGTTCTCCACCAGGCCCACCGTCGCCCTGGCCACGTCGTCGTGCAGGCAGAGGATGGCCACGTCGGCCTGGTTCAAGAGGCGCTTGCGCTCGGCCTCGTCCTTGCGCTTGGCGGGGTCTATCGAAAGGAGTTCGAGGTCGTTGCGCCCGGCGAGCCGTAGGCGAATCTGTAGCCCGGTGGTCCCCGCTTCCCCGTCGATGAAGATCTTCGGCTTTCTCATCGTTTACCAGGACAGTACTAGAGGCGCGTCAGGGAAAGCCAGGGGAGCTACCGGTTCGGCGGGGTCGTGATCCCGACGGGAGAGGTAACGGCTGCCCTTGGGCTGGCGGTAGACCTCGACCCGGTAGGCCTCAGGGTTTACGATCCAGACCTCAGGGATGCTGGCCTTCGCGTACACGGCCAGCTTTTTGCGGTCGTCCTCGAGGGTGGTTACGGCGACCTCGAGCACAAGGTACACGTCCTGGGCCTGAGGGTGTTCATGGCGATAATCGGCCACCCGGATCAGGGCCAGGTCGGGCTGGGGCATGGAGTGCTGGCCCAAACGGAGGGGGTTCTGGGTGCTAACCAGGGCCCTGCCCCGGAAATTCTCGTAGAGCGCGTCCTGAAACTTGCGTACCAGCGTGGCGTGAAGCGGTCCTATGGCCGGCATTTCGTAGACGACTCCCTCGATGAGTTCATAGCGCTTGTCCGGCGGCAAGTTCAGGCGGTAGAAGTCTTCCACCGTCAACTTGTAGCGACGAGAGAGAGTTTGAGGCTCACGTACCGCCATGATCTCAGTCTACCCCCTCAGCCCAGCAGGTGGTACAGCAGCGCCTTCTGCGCGTGCAGGCGGTTCTCGGCCTGGTCGAAGACCCGGCTCTTGGGGTGCAAGGTGGCCTCCTCGACCACCTCCTCGCCGTAGTGGGCCGGCAGGCAGTGCAGGAAGATGCCGTCCGGGGCGATGAGATCCAGCATGGCCGGGGTCACCTGGAAGCCGGCGAAGTCCTTGATCTTGCGGCGCTGGCTGGCTTCTTGCTCCTGGCCCATGGAAACCCACACGTCGGTGTAGAGCACCTGGGCGCCCCGGGCGGCCTCGAGGGGGTCGTGGGTGAGGGTGATGTCGGCCCCCAGCTTGAGGGCCTCCATCAGGATCAGCGCGTTGGGCTCGTAGCCGCGCGGGGTGGCGATGGTGAGCTTGGCCCCCGAGAGCACCGCGCACTGGATGTGGGCGTTGGCCATGTTGTTGCCGTCGCCGATGTAGGCCACCCGCAGGCCGCGGGTGTCGGGGAAGGACTCCTCGATGGTCTGGTAGTCGGCCAGGAGCTGCACCGGGTGCAATAGGTCGGAGAGGCCGTTGATGACCGGCTTGGAGGAGTAGCGGGCCAGCTCTTCGAGCGTGGAATGGAGGTAGACCCGCGCCATGATGCCATCCACCCAGCGCTCGAGGTTCAGGGCGATGTCCCGCACCGGCTCGCGGGTGCCCAGCCCGATCTCGGCGTTGGTGAGGTTGACGGCGTGCCCGCCGAGCTGGTTCATGGCCACCTCGAAGGTGGTGCGGGTGCGCAGGGAGGGCTTCTCGAAGATCATGGCCAGGGTTTGGCCCTCGAGGGGGCGTTGGCCCTTGAACTCCCCCCGCTTCATGGCGTGGGCGGTATCCAGGACCAGGCGGTACTCCGCAGGGGAAAGATCGAGGTTGGAGAGGAAATCGCGCCCCTTCAGGCTCGAGACGGTTGGCTTCGCTTCGACCACGGGAATCCTCCATAAGCTCGCATAACTAAGCAAGCGAGAGTTTGATTATACGCCCAAACCCCGCTGGCCCAGCCGGCTACCATTTGGCAATCAATTTTTCAATCACAAATACTTCCTCTTGACAATAGTTCATTTTGAAAGTAAATTGGTGAGGTTATGTCTTGGACGGTACTCACCCGTATGTGGAAGCTCATGCGGGACCTCCGAGATGAGACCCTACCCCAGCTCGAGCGCCTGGGGCTGGCCCCTAACGACCCCTGGCTGCTGGCGGGCATCGAGCACCACCACCACCCCACCGAGGTGGTGCGTCTGACGCAGATGCCCGCCCCCACGGTAAGCCAGATGCTCAAGCGGCTCGAGGCCGAGGGGTTGCTGGTCCGCTCGCTCGATCCCTCCGACCTGCGGCGCTACCGCTTCGAGCTGACCCCTCGAGGCTGCGAGGTGTTAAGGGAAAGCCGCACCTTGCTTATGGGCGCGATGGAGCGGAGGCTCGAGCGCCTCACCCCCGAGCAGCGCCGCCAGTTCGTCGAGCTGCTGGATATTCTCGTCCAGAGCGATCCCGAGAAAGCAAGAAAGGAGTGATTATGGCCGAACCCATCCGCCCGGCTCCTGCCGAACCGGCGCACAACGGAATTCCACGCGAAAACCGCCTGACGCTTATCGGCATCATGTTAGGGCTATTCCTAGCCGCCCTCGACCAGACCATCGTCTCTACCGCGCTGCCCAAGATCATCGCCGACCTCAACGGCACCGAGCTATATGCTTGGGTCACTACCGCTTATCTGTTGGCCTCCACGGTCTCGGCCCCTATCTTCGGGCGCCTGACCGAACTCTTCAGCCGCAAGTCCATCCTGCTCATCGCCATTCTGATCTTCCTGGGGGGCTCAGCGCTGTGCGGGCTGAGCCAGAACATGCCCGAGCTGATCATCTTCCGCGGCATTCAGGGGATCGGCGGCGGGGCGCTGTTTGCCCTGGCCCTCACCACCATCGCGGTGCTCTTCCCTCCGCGCGAGCGCGGACGGGTGGGGGGGCTCTTCGGCGCCGTCTTCGGGGTCAGCAGCGCGGTCGGCCCCTGGCTGGGCGGTCTCCTCACCGATCACCTCTCCTGGCACTGGGTCTTCTACATCAACATGCCCGTAGGGGCAGTGGCCCTGTGGTTCATCGGGCGCTTCATGCCCCGCCTGAGGCCCGACCACCGCGAGAGCTTCGACTTTCTGGGGGCCGCGCTACTCATCGCCTGGACGGTTCCGCTGATGCTGGCCTTCTCCTGGGGCGGCAGCACCTACCCCTGGGGCAGCCCCCGCATCCTGGGCCTGTTCGCCCTGAGTGCGGTAGCCCTGGCGCTGTGGGTCTGGTCGCAAAACCGCGAGAAGCACCCACTGTTCGACCTCTCGATCCTCAAGATTCGCACCTTCAGCATCGCCTCGATCGCCGTCTTCTTCTACGGGCCGGCTTTCTTGGGGGCGGTGGCCTTCTTGCCGCTGTACCTGCAGGTGGTGAAGGGGGTCTCGGCCTCGGCCTCGGGGGTCACGGTGCTGCCGATGACCCTAGGGGTGGTGCTCGGCGCTACCGGGAGCGGGATTCTCTCGGGGCGGCTGGGCCGCTACAAGCCCCTGCTCATCATCGGCACCCTCTGGCTGCTGGCGGTCTTTCTTACCTTGCATTTCGTGCTGAGCGTGAACACCCCGTTGTGGCTGGCGATTGTTTTCTTCTTCCTGCTGGGGCTCGGCCTGGGGCCTTCCCAGTCGCTGTTGCAGATCGCGGCGCAAAACAACATCCCGCCGCAGCGTCTGGGTTCGGCCACCGCAGCCACCCAGCTCATCCGGCAGATCGGCTCCACCATCGGGATCGCGCTGTTGGGAACGGTGCTCACCCAAAACCTCAACGCCGAGACCTGCAAGGTCTTCCCGGACAACGCCTCGTGCAAGCCCGGGGCGCTGATGCAGCGGAACAACGAAGGCGGCACGGGGGCCAACCTGGATGAGCAGTTCCAAAAGCTCGAGGCCCAGATCGTCGCTGCCCTCAAAGGAGATGAGGCGGCCTACGAAGAGCTGCTGGCGAACAAGGATCTCCCTGAGGACGTAAAGGGCAAGCTGGTCAGAGGGGGGCTCCCGGCCCAGTTCAAGGACATCGAGGCTAAGGTGATCGCCGCGCTCAAAGGCGACGAAAGGGCCTACGCCGAGCTGGTAAACGATCCCAACGTCCCCACCGAGCTCAAGTCCAAGTTGGTCAAGGGCGGCATCCCCGCGCAGTTCCAAAAGCTCGAGGCCCAGGTCACCGCCGCGCTCAAAGGCGACGAAAGGGCCTACGCCGAGCTGGTAAACGATCCCAACGTCCCCGCCGAGCTCAAGTCCAAGTTGGTCAAGGGGGGCATCCCCGCCCAGTTCAAGGAGCTGGGGGATCAGGTCGAAGCCGCCCTGCGCGGGGATATCGCCGCCTACAACGCCCTGATGCGCAACCCCCAGGTCCCCGCCGAGCTCAAGTCCCGCCTCGTCAAGGGGGGCATCCCCGCCCAGTTCAAGGAGCTCGAGCGCCAGGTGGAGGCTGCCCTGCGAGGAGACCTGCGAGCCTATAACGCCCTGGTGAGCAACCCACAAGTCCCCGCCGAGCTCAAGTCCAAGTTGGTCAAGGGGGGCATCCCCGCCCAGTTCAAGGAGCTGGGGGATCAGGTCGAAGCCGCCCTGCGCGGGGATATCGCCGCCTACAACGCCCTGATGCGCAACCCGCAAGTCCCCGCCGAGCTGAAATCCCGCTTGATCAAAGGCGGCATCCCCGCCCAGTTCCAAGCGCTCGAGGCCCAAGTGGAGGCCGCCCTTAGGGGGGATGAGGCCGCCTACACCGCCCTCATCCGCAACCCCCAGGTCCCCGCCGAGCTCAAGTCCCGCCTCGTCAAGGGGGGCATCCCCGCCCAGTTCAAGGAGCTCGAGGGGCTTTTGATCGCAGCGCTGAACGGGGATCCCCAGGCTTACCAGGCCGTGCAGAACAACCCGCAGATCCCGGCCCGGTTCAAGGGGCAAATCCCTCAGGGCGGGATCGCCGCCCAGGTTCAGGCCCAGCTCGCCCAGACCGAAAGCCTGCTCGAGGCCGCCCTCCAGGGCGACGCCCAGGCCGCCCAGGCGCTGCGGGCCACCCCCAACCTGGACCCCCGCATCCAGGCCCTCCTGGATAACCCGCCCCCTCCGGAAGCCCGCCCCGCAGCCTTGGCCCAGGTCAAAGCCGGGCTCGAGGCCCAGCTCCCGCAGATCGTCGCGGCGGCCACCCAGCAGGCCACATCCGGAATCAAGGCTGGCTTACAGCAGGCCCAGGCCGAGGCGTTGGCCCAGGCTATTGCCGGGGTCAAGGCGGGCTTGGCCCAGGCCCAGAGCCAGGCCATCGCGGCAGCCGTTGCCGCGGTACGGGAAAACCTGCGCCAAGCCCAGGCCCAGGCCACCGAGGCGGCCATCGCAGCGGTCAGGAAGAACCTCCAGGCCGCCCAGACCAGCGCCACCGAACAGGCGGTACGAGCGGTGCGGGAAAACCTGCGCCAAGCCCAGGCCCAGGCCACCGAACAAGCGGTACGGGCCGTGGTCGAGAACCTGCGCCAAGCCCAGGCTACCGCCGAGGAAAAAGCCATCCGGGCGGTGCGGGAGAACCTGGCGACGGCTGAGCAAAAAGCCCTGGTGGAAGTGCCGCAGACCGTGGTGGCCAACCTCGAGCAGACCAAGGCCAAGCTCCATAACGCGCTGAACAACGGCATCACCAACGCCGAGAAGAACATTTTCCTCTACGCCGCGGCTTTTGTGCTGATCTCGCTGGTTTTCATCGGGCTGCTGCCCAACGACGAACTGCGGGGCGGGGGCGGCTTTGGGGCTCGAGGCGGGCAGGCCGGGCCGCCTGTGGCGGCGCACTAGGAGTGTTCCCAACTCGTTGCCAACCACTTCTCCTATGGAGGTTCCCTGGAGCAACCCGATGCCCTAGGCTTCAACCGCCGCTCTAAACCAAGCGCTGGGGCAGGAGGCTGCAAAAGCCCCTGCCCTTGAATCTTGGTGTAACCTCAGAGGAACTCGCTACACGTCCTCTTTTGGACTCCGCACCAAGACTTGCTTGAGCAGCGCTTTCATTCGTTGGACGTACTCCTCGTGGCTCCAGCCGCACTCTACAGTCAGGTTTTCCCAGGTCTGTACCGACATCAGCGCCCACAGCAGGTCACTGGCGGCTTGCGGCGACCACCCGGAGGCCAGCATTCCGTCACGGAGTAGACAATTGATTACTTTGCGGCTGTTTTCACGCAGCATTCGGGTGCGGTCGTCCCAAGCGGCAGCAGCATCTGGGTCGGTCTCGCGGGCCGAGAGCAGTGCTTTGGACAGCCCGTAAACCTCAGGGATGTAGTTCCCCCAGATCTCGAGGTAGGTCTCGAACGATTCCACCCCGGTGACGGCTTGTTGTCCCTGGCGCAACCGCTCTTCGAGACCCCGCACTTGGTCGAGGTAGTGGGTAGTGGCAATCAACAGCTCGGCGCGGGAACGAAAATACAGATAGAGCGCTTGCCGGGATATACCCGCGGCCTTAGCAATATCGCTCATCCGCACCCCCTCTCCCCGCTTTTCTTCCATCAACCGCCAAGCCTCTCTGAGGATGCGCTCTCGGGTATCGGTTTGCGGACTTGACATTGCGTCAAGCATACCCTATACTCGCCTCACGCCGACTTGACATCGTGTAAAGCTCATAGGGGGTGCGTTTGGGTAAGGCACCCTTGGGCACGGTCTGCTGTTGCTCCTGACTCGTCAAGGAGGGTATCATGACCGGAAGTAGTGTGGCTTCGATAGCGAGGTTCGCCTTTTCCCGATGGGCGAAAGCTGCCACGGTAGTGGGGGTTCCGCTGGCACTAGCGGTGCTCGAGCTGTTTCACCCCCATGTCCGTGACCCCACTGAACTCAGCCGACAAAGCTTGCCCACCTGGTTGCTGGTGCATTATCTTCAGATCGCCCTGTTTCCCTTGGCAGCCCTTAGCCTTGGGCTACTCACCGCTGGACTTAGCGGCCCGATGGTAGTGTTGTCACGAATTGCCTTGTTCGTCTTTGCGGTAGATTTCGTGGCCTTCGACACCGCCGCTGGGGTAACGACCGGAGTGTTGGTGGAGGCGGCTCAGAACGCAGGGGCGCTGGCGGCCTGGCAAGCCCCGCTGCTAACGGTATGGAACCATCCGATAATCGGCGGGATGGGTTCACCGCTGTTGGCGGTGGTGGGAACTACCGCTTGGCTGGTAGGCGCGCTAGCATCAGCCTTTACCCTGCGTCGGGCTGGGGCTTCGTGGGGTTTAGTAGCGTTACTGGGCGTCTCAGCGTTGGGCCTTGCGGTGTTTAGAACCCACGCCTGGCCGGGTGGCCCGCTGAGTTTTGGAGCCCTGGCTTTGGCCGCAGCTTGGGGGCAGTGGGGGGGCGCGGCTCAGCACTCAGGAGGTGGCCGATGACCGTTAACCCGAGGGGAAACACCTTGCGGGTGGGTGATATGGAAGTTTGGTACAAGGTGACGGGCAGCGGTCCACCCTTGGTCGTACAGTCACCCGGCTGGGGCTTTGGCAGTGCGTTCTATCAGCAAACTCTGAATCCCCTGGAGGGGCACTTCACCCTGCTCTATTACGATACCCCCGGCAGCGGCCAGTCAGCAGCTCCGCGCCAAGAAGATATCCAGGTGGGCACCTTTGTAGAAGTCCTCGAGGCCCTGCGCCACCACTTGCACCTGGAGGCCTTCGCCCTGCTAGGCCACTCGCACGGCGGCTTTATCGCTATGAACTACGCCCTGAAGTACCCGCAATCTCTATCTCACCTCGTGTTAGTGGGAGCGCAGCTGGGGGTGGAAGAACCGGAGCAAGACCTGGAGCGCACTCTGCCAACTCTGGCCCAAGACCCCCGCTTTGCCGAGGCGGCCCAAGTCTTCATGTATTGGCGCCAGGGCAAAATACAGCTGTCAGGCGCCAGCCTGGGGGTGGGGCTAGACATGATCGCGCCGCTGTATTTCTTCGACCCCGTCGGGGACGGGGTGACCGTGTACCGCGAGTACGTCCGGTCTCATCCTATACCTCTCAGCACCTTTGTCGCAGCCGGAGCTTCGGACAAACGTTTTTTGGTACGAGAAAAGCTGGGCTCTATAAGCGTTCCTACCCTCATTATCGAGGGGCGTCACGACTTTATCTGCTCGCCAGTCCAAGCTCAAGCCATCCAGGAGGGGATCCGGGGTTCAAGGTTGGTGATCTTCGAGCGCAGCGGCCACTACCCCTGGCTCGAGGAGCCCGAAGTGTTCTTCACAACGCTAACCGATTTCCTGGCTAAGGCCTGATCAGATCTACCCCACGAATCACCACGGCACCCCCAGCACCGGCTGGAGGCTCACCAGCGGCTCGGCGTAGGCCACGCCCAGGTAATTGCCCCAGGCCCGGCGTAACGCCCGCCGCGCCTCCACCCCGGCCAGGCTCACGGTCTCGGAGGCGGCCTCACCATAGAACTGGCTTCGATGGGCCAAAACGGCGGCCTGCCAGGTCTCGATGTAGGCCGATACGTCTACCAACAAGCTGGGCGTCGCCGCGTAGTTGCCGGGGTAGAAGAACATCCGCTCAACCTTGTGCGGCTGGCCCTCGAGCGCGGCCCGGCTCAGCCCGGCAAAATGCACCGCGCTCCGGCTGAGATGGTGGGCGGCCACGTGGTCAGGGTGGCGGTCGGCGAACCAGGGGGCGATCACCACCCTGGGGCGCACGCGCCGCAAGGCCTGTCCCAGCGCGAGGCGCTGCTCGTGGACATCGGCCAGGCCACCATCGGGAAGCCCCAGGTTGCCCCGGTAGTCCAGCCCCAGGATGCGGGCGGCCTCCTCGGCCTCGGCCAGCCGCTCCGGCACCGTGCCCTTGGTGCCCATCTCCCCTCGGGTCAGCTCGAGGATGGCCGTGCTATAGCCCTCAGCCTTGGCCCGCGCCAGCATCCCCCCGCAGCCCAGCTCGGCGTCGTCGGGGTGCGGGGCGATCACCAGCAGATCAAGCGCCATAGTAGGGGTTATACGCTTGATCCCTCGAGGATGCAAGACGAAGGCGGCGCAGTGAGAAAATACCCGCAAAATTTGCCGCCGGGCGGTATGGTGAAGGGTATGGTCACGGTTCCCTCTACAGACCTAACCGCCGGGTTGTCCCAGACCGCGTCGTTGATGGACGAGGGCCAGGGGCTCATGCACCGCATGCACCAGCTGGCCGAGGAGTTACGCCAGGTGGTAGCCCAGCTCGGCCAGGGGGTTCCCGCCCCGGCGGAAGCCGCCCAAGGGCTTACCCAGACCGCCCAGGCTTTCGAGGATTGGTGGCGGCGCGCACAAAAGCTGGTGGGGGGTGACCTCGAGCGGAGCGTCCCTAAGGTGATGCAGGCCCTCGAGGTTCACCAGCAAAGGCTCGAGATGGAAATCCAGCGCCAGAAGGCCATGGCCGTGCTCGAGCAGGTGGGTAGCCTGAGCTACGTCAACAAAGACGAGTTCATGCCCCTCTCGGAGATCCAGTTCGAGGCCATCGGGATGCTGCGGGCCCTTAAAGGAGCCGAGCAACTCGACGAGACCGCCATGGCCCTAGCCGCCGGGACCCACCCCTATGCCCTGCTGGTGCGCCTGGTTACCAACCCGGAGCTGAGCGACAGCGACTGGCAAGAGATCTACCAGGCGGTCCGGCAATCCCTGGGGAACGAGCTCGCGGTGGCGGCGGCCCGGGGAAAGCTGCACCTCGAGGCGTAGTTTCCCCGAGCGGAGCGAGGGGTGGCGTAGTTTCGCCGAGCGAGACGCTTGTTTCGGCGCAAGCCGTGGGGTGGCGTAGTTTCGCCGAGCGAGACGCTTCTTTCGCCGCCGGTAGGCGGGGTAGCGAAAGGCTCCTTTCGGCGCAAGCGAACTCCCGGCTCTAGCCGGTGGCCTCCGGCTTGGAGGCCACCGTTTTCTCTCCCAAACGGCGTTCGGTCCCGGCCTGAAGCCGCCGGATGTTTTCGCGGTGGGTAAAGAAGATAAGCCCGGCCAAAAGCCCCAGGGTGATGACCTCCCACCAAGGCCGCCCCAATCCTAGGGCGATCACCACCGAGGCCACCCCCCCGATCATGCTTCCCGCCGAGACGTAACGGGTCAGGACCATGGTGGCCACCCCGATGGGCAGGGTCAGCAAGGCCACCAGCGGGTCCAGCACCAGCAAGGTGCCAAAACTGGTAGCAACCCCCTTGCCGCCGGAGAAGCGCAGCAAGACCGAGTAGTTGTGCCCCAGCACCGCCGCCACCGCCACCAGACCCGCCACCAGGCCGTCCAATCCCGCCAAGCGAGCGATAAGGAGGGCGATCCCTCCCTTGAACACGTCAAAAAAAGCCACCAGCGCTGCCGGGCCCGGTCCCAGGGTGCGCAGCACGTTGGTGGCGCCGATATTTCCCGAACCGACCTTCTGAATATCCACCCCACGGGCCCGCGCCACCAGCGCTCCCGCCGGAATGCTGCCAAACAAATATGCCAGCAACAGGACAATGACGATCTCCCAGGCCACGTTGCAATTCTACCGCCGGAGCATGAGCCACATTAGCTGCTCGCAGAGGTGTAGCTGCGCAAGGCCAGCCGCCAAAAAAAGCGGGCGAAGGCGCACATGCCCAGGGCGATGCCCAACGCGACGAGGAGGGTTTGGCCCTCGAGCCGCCCCAGCGCGGCCTCCGCCGGAACCGTGGTGAGGAAGGCCACCGGAACCACGAAGGTGAAGAAAAAGCGGTAGAGGGCCGGGTACGCCCCGATGGGGTAGCGTCCGGCCTCCAGGAGGCCGCGCAGGACCTCGGTGACGTTGTAGATCTTGACGAACCAGATGCTGGTCGCACCCAGAATGAACCACAAGCTGTACAGCAGCAGGCTCGCTACCCCAAGCAGCCCAAGCCCCACAAGGTGGTCGGGAACCCCCATCCCCAAACGGCTTCCGGCGTAGATCCAAACCCCTAGCCCAAACAGCAGGTTGGGCAACCCCCAGGGCGAGAAGAAACGGGTCGAAAGCCAGAACTGGCTGTCCACCGGTTTCAGGAGCACAAAATCCAGGGTCCCTTTTTGCACCTGCTCGACGATGCGGTTGAGGTTGGGGCCCAGAAAGGTGTTGGAGAAGCCCTCGAGGATCGTAAACGCCCCCAACACCAGCAAGGCCTCGTCAAACCGCCACCCTCCCGGGCGGTACCCCCCTTGGTACAAGAGCGAGAGGCTAAACACACTTCCGGCCAGCATCGCGACCGCGGCAAGGGCGGCCAAGAGAAAGTTCCCCCGGTACTCGAGCTCCGCCGCCAGGGCACTCCCCCAGAAGCGGAGCAGAAGTTTACCGTAGCGCACAGCTATAGCTTAGGGCGCCAAGCGCGTAATCTTCCAGCCTCCGTCCGGCTGCAAGGTGTAGGCCAGCCGGTCGTGGATGCGGCTTTTACGGCCCTGCCAGAACTCGAAGTAATCCGGTACCAACCGGTAGCCCCCCCAGTGGGCTGGCCGGGGAACTTGCCTGGGATAGCGCTGCTTGGTCTGTTCAATCCATTGCAGCAACACCTCCCGCGAGGGGATAGGCTCGCTCTGGGGGCTCGCGGCCGAGGCCGCCTGGCTCTCGTAGGGGCGGCCGGCAAAGTAAGCGTCCGACTCTTCGGCGGAGACTTTTTCCACCCGGCCTTCGATGCGCACCTGGCGCTCGAGCGAGGGCCACCAGAAGTTCAGCGCGGCGTAGGGGTGGGCCTCGAGCTCGCGGCCCTTGCGGCTGTGGTAGTTGGTATAGAAGACGAAACCTTCGGCAGAAAATCCCCGTAGCAGCACCACCCGGCTGCTGGGACGACCCCCCTCCCCCACCGTGGAAAGCGTCATGCCGTAGGGTTCGACGAGCCCAGCGGCCAGGGCCGCCGCGAGCCAGACCCCGAACTGCTCAACGGGATCGGGCGAAACGTCGGCTTCGTGGAGTTCGCCCTTGGTGTAGTCATAGCGGAGGTTGCGAAGGTCCATGCCGACAGGTTACATGGTTCATCCCAAGGCGCTATAGGGCGGGCCACGCTTTCCCCCGCGCTCTATAGTGTACGTGTGGCTATCGTCAGCGCAGAGAACCTCAGCAAAAGCTACCCGGTGGCCCTCAAAGACCCTGGTCTGGCGGGCACGCTGCGGCATTTTTTGGCGCGCAGATACCGGCAGATCGAGGCGGTCAAGGGGGTGAGTTTCCAGATCGAACCGGGCGAGATCGTGGGCTTTCTGGGGCCCAACGGGGCGGGCAAGACCACCACCCTCAAGATGCTCACCGGCCTGATCCACCCTACCGCCGGGCGGGTCGAGGTGGCCGGACACCTCCCCTTCCGCCGCGAGGCCGAGTTTCTCAGGAAGATCACCCTGGTGATGGGTAACAAACAGCAGCTCATCTGGGACCTGCCGGCGGGGGACTCCTTCGCCATCAACGCCGCGGTGTACGAGATCCCCGATGCTGAGCTGAAGAAGCGGGTTGGGGAGTTGGCCGAGATGCTGGGGCTGGGGGGCAAGCTGACCCAACCGGTGCGCAAGCTCTCCTTGGGGGAGCGGATGAAGGCTGAACTCCTGGCCGCCCTCCTTCACCGTCCCCAGGTGCTCTTCCTCGACGAACCCACCCTGGGCCTGGATGTGAACGCCCAGAACGCCGTGCGTGAATTCCTGCGCGAGTATAACCGCCGTTATGGGGCCACCATTTTGCTCACCAGCCACTACATGGCCGACATCACCGCCCTGGCCGAGCGGGTGCTGCTGATCCACCGGGGCTCCCTCATCTACGACGGCGGCCTGCAGGGGCTTTTGGAGCGCTTCGCCCCTTACCGCGAGGTGCGCCTCGAGCTCGAGCGCCCGGTCTCTCGCGAAACCTTCGAGCGCTACGGGGAGGTGGCCCAGTACGAAGTGCGCCAAGCCCGGCTTCTGCTGCGGCGGGAAACGCTGGTGGAGGGGATCGCCCAGATCCTCAAGGAGCTTCCGGTGGCCGACCTGGAGGTGCGCGAGCCCGCGGTGGAAGAGGTCATCGGGCGCGTCTTCGAGAGCGGAGCGGAAGTCGAAGCCCCCCGGACGAGCTGAGGGGGCAGATTGCGGTAACTTAGATAGATGAACCGAACTGCCCTGCTCGAGCGTCTCAACAACGAAAGCTTCGATCTGCTGGTCATCGGAGGGGGAGCAAGCGGCGCGGGCGTGGCCCTCGACGCGGCCACGCGGGGGCTCAAGGTGGCCCTGGTGGAACGGCTGGATTTTGCCGAGGGGACTTCCAGCCGCTCTACCAAGCTCATCCACGGCGGGGTGCGCTACCTCGAGCTGGCGGTCAAAACCCTTGACCGCGTCCAGCTCAACCTGGTGCGCGACGCCCTGCACGAGCGGGCCACGCTGCTCCGGCTGGCCCCCCACCTGACCCGCCCCCTCTGGCTCCTCACCCCGCTGTACAAGCTGTGGGAGATGCCCTACTACTGGACCGGCCTCAAGCTCTACGACCTGCTAGCGGGGAAGGCCCGGCTGGCGCTATCCCGCTACCTGAGCCCGCAGGAGACCCGGCGCCGCTTCCCTGCGGTGCGGAGGGAGGGACTGGTGGGCTCGGTGGCCTATCAGGACGGGCAGTTCGACGACGCCCGGTATAACCTCGAGCTCATCCTGACCGCCTTGGAAGAGGGCGCCGTAGCGGTGAACTACGCCGAGGTCACCGCCCTGCTGAAACAGGATGGGAAGCTCCGCGGAGCGGTGGTACGCGACAGGCTGGGCGGGCAGGAGCTCGAGGTAGGGGCCAAGGTCGTGATCAACGCCACCGGCCCCTTCTCCGACCACATCCGCCACCTGGACGACCCCGCCGCCCCCGCGCTGGTCAGGGCGAGCTCCGGGGTTCACATCGTCCTTGACCCAAAGTACAGCCCGCCCGATACCGGGCTGCTGATCCCCCATACCGAAGACGGGCGGGTAATCTTTGTGCTGCCCTGGCTGGGGCAGACCCTGGTCGGCACCACCGACGATCCTGCCGAGCCCACCCCGCACCCCAAGGCCCGCGAGGAGGAGATCGCCTACATCCTGCGCCAGGTCGAGCCCTACTTGGGTAGAATCCCCCGGGAGGAGGTCCGGGCGGCGTGGGCGGGGCTCAGGCCGCTGGTCGCCCGGCCACAAGCTGCCGATACCGCCCGGCTGGCCCGCGATCATCTGGTGGAGGAGAGCCCCTCCGGCCTCCTCACGCTCACCGGGGGCAAGTGGACCACCTACCGCAAGATGGCCCTGGACTGTCTGAACTACGCGGTGGGGAGATTCGGCCTACGCGCCGGGCCCAGCCGCACCCACGAGCGACGGCTGGTGGGCGGGTGGGGCTTCGATCCCGATGGAGCTCAGAAGCTGGCTCAGGAGTATGGCCTCGAGCCTGATATCGCCCAACACCTCCACCGCTCCTACGGCAGCCGAGCGGGTCGGGTCGCCGAGATCGGTCAGAACCTCCGCCTGGCCCCCGGCTACCCCTACATCGCCAGCGAGGTGATCTACGCCGCCCGCCACGAGCTGGCCCAGACCCCCATGGACGTGCTGGCCCGGCGCACCCGGTTGGCCTTTTTGGATACCCAAGCCGCCCAGGCCGCCCTCCCCGAGGTGACCCGGCTTCTGGCGAAGGAGCTGGGCTGGAAAGCCGAGGAGCGCACGGCCCAGGAGCATCAAGCCCAGGAACGGCTGGCGGTGGCGATCTAACCTTTGGGAGTAAACTGCCACGTGTGGCGCAAGGCTAAAACCCTTCTCCAGGTCTACTACGCCTACATGCTCGAGTACCGCGCCGAGCTGATCCTGTGGGCTATCGCCGGGCTGCTCCCGATCATCCTGATGGGGGTGTGGACCCAGGCCGCCCAGGGCGGGGGCTTCGGGCTTACCCCCGACGAGTTCGCCCGCTACTTTCTGATGGTCTTCCTGGTGCGGCAGCTCACGGTGGTATGGGTGATCTGGGACTTCGAACGGGAGGTGGTGGAAGGGCGGCTCTCCTTCAAGCTGCTGCGGCCGATAGACCCGGTGTGGGATCACGTGGCCGCGCACCTTTCCGAGCGGGTAGCCCGGCTGCCCTTCGCCCTGCTGCTCTTGGGGGTCTTCTTCCTGCTGTATCCGGGAGCCCTCTTCGCGCCGAGCTGGAAGGGGATTCTGCTTGGGCTGCTAGCCACCGCGGCCAGCTTTGCGATGCGGTTTTTGATGCAGTATACCTTTGCCCTAGTAGCCTTCTGGACCGAGCGGGCCAGCAGCCTGGAGGAAGGCTGGTTCATCCTCTACCTCTTCCTCTCCGGCCTGGTGGCCCCGCTCTCGGTCTTCCCGGAGGCGGTGCGGAACCTGGCCCTGCTCACCCCTTTCCCTTACCTGGTCTACTTCCCGGCCTCGATCCTGGCCGGGCAGCCGGTCAACATCGGGCAGGGGTTTTTGGTGCTCTTAGCCTGGGCCTTGTTTTTCTTCCTCCTCAACCGCTGGCTATGGCGCAAAGGGCTGCGGCAGTTTTCCGGGATGGGGGCGTAAATCGAAAGCGTCGGAGCTACGGCGTAGGGCGTATGACGTTCGACCCGCCCCGAGGCTGCTACCATAACCCCATGTCCGCTTTGCTCCGGCTTTTCGCCTGGATGTCCGCCTTGCTGGGTCTGGCGCTAGCGCAACCCCCCAAAGGCTTGGTATTACCCTTCGCCGGGCCGGGCGGCCAGGGCGCGGCCCACGCCCTGGCGGAGGGATTGCGGGTGGCCCCGCCCTCGCTCGCCGCCCTCCTTCTCCCCGACCTTCCCTGGCGGGATGGCTACGACCTCGCCTCCGGGCGCATCGAGAGCCTCGGCGGAGCCCGGCTGGCCCGCGAGGTGAGCGGGGCGGACTGGCTGGCGGTGGGCGAGGTGGGCCAAGACGGGTGGGTCACGATCTACCTCTCCACCCCCCAGGAAAGCCGCAGGGCCCGCTTTAGCCGCCTCGAGCTGGCCCAGCGCTGGCTCGAGGCAAAGCTGGGTCTCTTCCCTCATCCCTTTCCCGGGCTCGCGCACGGCCTGGAGGCAACCTACCAAAGGATGAGCCAGGGCGAGCTCTCGGTGATCACCGATGCGGCCTTGCGGGGGCTATATGCCGCCGCCCTCGAGACCCGCCAGGGGAGAGCCCCTACCCCCGACCTAGCGGCCCTCCTGCCCAAGCCGCTGCTGGATTTCTGGACCAACCTGGCCCAGCGACGCCTGTCCCCGGCTTACCAGGCCCTGGCCGATTTGGGCGCCGGGAGGCAAGCCCAGGCCCTCGAGGCGGCCCGCAAGCTGGCCGACGGCCTGGCCTACGAGCGGCTCACCGCGCTCTTGATTCAGCGCTCGGCAGGGCAGGGGGATTGGCATCAGACCGCCCGCAAGCTGGCCCAGATCGCCCCCGAGCTGCCCATCGCCTGGGAGGAGGTGAGCTTTGCCGCCTTCGACGAGGGCCAGCCCGGCGAAGCCCGCGACGCGCTGCTCAAGGCCCTGGCCCTCCTGCCGCAAAAGCCCCTCTACTGGACCAACCTGGGCTGGGCCTACTACCTTACCGGGGACCGGGCCCGCTCGATCCAGGCCAGCCGCAGGGCGCTTACGCTCGGCGAGTCCAGCCCCACCCCGGCCTACAACCTGGGGCTGGTCAAGGCCCTATACGGGGATGTGTACGGGGCTAAGCAGGCCTATGATCAGGCGCTGCAACGCGACGACGAACAGGAGTTCGAGGCCGCGCTGGAAGACCTGGCCAAAGCCAAGAACCCGCTCCTCACCTACTGGCAGGGCTACCTCGCGGAGCGAGGTGGCGAAGTGGCCCAGGCCCGGGCCTTTTATCAGCGCTTCGCCGAGGCTAACCCCCAGCACCCGTTGGCCCCGGCGGCCCGGCGGGCCAGCCGAATCCAGCTCGAGCTCCGGATTTCCCTGGAAAAGCTCGCCCTCCAGCCCGCAGGCCCCGACGCCCAACCCTTCCGGGCCGGAGAGGCGGTCTTCCCGATAGTGAGGCTCGAGGGCAGCCCCTACCTGATGCGCGCCCCGCTGGTGACGCGGCTTCTCGACGAGAACGGGCGGGTGCTGCTGGAACAGCGCAAGGAGATCGCCTTCCGGCCCATGACTGCCGAACGGATCGAGGCCGCCCCCGCGGTAACCCTGCCCCGGGAGGGGCGCTATTACCTGGAAGTGCTCTACGGAGACCAAAAGCTATCCCAAAGCGTGAGCGCCAGCCCCCCTAGCCTGGCGCGGCGCCTCTATGTGGCCGGGCTACAAATCCGCGACCTGAACGACCGGCCCCTGCTCAGCGAAGGGGAGATGCTGGGGCCGCAGGGGGATCGCCTCCTGCTCGAGCGCACCACCGCCGCGCTGCGCGAGGTGGTGCAGTTCCTGCGCGACGAGGCCAAGGACAACCCCCAGCGGCAACGGGAACTCCAGGGATTGAGCCAGCCCCTCACCCAGGGCCCCTACGCCGGGCAGAGCGTGCTGGAGTTGATGGATAGGGCCGACGAACAAGTGCTGCGGGCTTTTTTCGAGGCGGCGGCGCAAAACCCCGAGCTGATCGGGGATAGCGACGTGGTGAATGCCTTCGTGAACTGGCTGGGCCAAGAGTAAATCGCCCCGTTTGCACCTTGCCCCTATCCTGAAAAGTATGCGTTGGCTGTGGTGGATGGTGGGGTTGGGGATCGCTGGGTTTTTCCTGCTGCGCTCCATGGACGCCCGCCCTATCGAGCGCCCCCCCGGCGTGGTCGCGCCGAGGATTCCGCTCCAGGTGGAGCTGTCCCCAGCCCTGGGTTTGGAGAAGAACGGCATCCACCTCACTGCCCTGGCCAGCTTCGAGCTCGAGGCCCGCGTTATTCTCAAGCATATCTATCACGACCCCGGGGCCCGCATCGCCCCGGTGGATCTGGTCCTGGGTTGGGGCCGCATGTCGGATACCGCGGTGCTGCGGCACATCCGCTTCTGGCAAAGCGCCCGCTTCTACTTCTGGCAGACCTCGGCATACCCCATCCCCCGCGAGGAGATCGAACGCTCGAGCGCCAACATGCACATGATCCCGGCCAATGCCTACATCGAACGGCGGCTCAAGGGGCTCAAACCGGGCCATATCGTGCGGATACGCGGCTATCTGGTCAACGCCCAGGGTCCCGAGGGGTTTTATTGGAATACTTCCCTGAGTCGCGAAGACACCGGCGAGGGGGCCTGCGAGTTGGTCTGGGTGGAAAGCCTTTCCGTCCGGTAGAACGGGGGAGCGGCCCAGGGAGTTCTCCCGTGCTTCGGACCCCCTCGAGCCATTCGCAGGCAGCCTTACCTGGGATTATGGCACAAGCAGAATGAAAGAATCAAGACTTGGGGATACCCAACAGCGGTGCTATACTCGTTCGGATGGACCGCATCGTCGTCAAGGGAGCCCGCGAGCACAACCTCAAGAACATCACGATCGAGCTGCCTCGCGGGAAATTCGTGGTGATCACGGGGGTCTCCGGCTCGGGAAAGAGCACCCTGGCCTTCGACACCATCTACGCCGAGGGGCAGCGGCGCTACGTGGAAAGCCTCTCCTCCTATGCCCGGCAGTTTCTGGGGGTGATGGACAAACCGGAGGTAGAGAGCATCGAAGGGCTCTCCCCGGCGATCTCTATCGACCAGAAGACCACCTCCCACAACCCCCGCTCCACCGTGGGCACGGTGACCGAGGTCCACGACTACCTGCGCCTGCTGTTCGCCCGCGTGGGCACCGCGTACTGCCCGCACTGCGGGCGGGCCATCGAGCGGCAATCGGCCAGCGAGATCACCGACAAGCTCTTCGCCCGACCCGAGGGTACCCGGGCCATCCTGCTGGCCCCGGTGGTGCGCGGGCGCAAAGGGGAGTACCGCAAGCTCTTCCAGCAGCTCCAGAAGGAGGGCTACGCCCGGGCTCGGGTGGATGGGATCATCTACACCCTCGAGGAGGCCGCCGACCTCAAGCTGGAGAAGTACGAGAAGCACGACATCGACCTGGTGGTGGACCGGGTGGTGCTCAAGGAGGAAGAGCGCCCCCGCGTGGCCGAGTCGGTGGAGCTCGCGCTGCTGCGCGGCGAAGGGCTGATGCGGGTCCTCTACCCCGACGACGGCCTCGAGGAGCTGTACTCGGAGAAGTTCGCCTGCCCCGAACACGGCAGCATTCTGGAAGAACTCGAGCCCCGCATCTTCTCCTTCAACGCCCCCTACGGCGCCTGCCCGGACTGCTCGGGGCTGGGTTACAAACGGGAGTTCGATCCCGAGCTGGTCGCCAACCCTGAACTCTCCCTGGCGGAGGGCGCGATCATCCCCTGGGCCAAGGGCCGCGACACCGGCAAGGGCTACCTCTGGGACCGGCTGCGCGCGCTCTCCGAGCACCTGGGTTTCGACCTGCGCACCCCCTTCAAGGACCTGCCGCCAAGCGCCAAAGAGGCGGTGCTTTACGGCCTGCCGGAACCCTTCGAGGTGGTGCTCAAGCGCAACGGGCGCGAAACTATGCGCTTCAGCGTGAGCTACGAGGGGGTGATCCCCTGGCTCGAGTCCCGCTACAACGAAACCGAGTCGGAGGGCTTGCGCGAAACCCTGGAGGCTTACATGAGCCTCAGGGCCTGCCCCGCTTGCGGTGGGACCCGCTATAAACGGGAAGTGCTGAGCGTGCGGGTGGGCAGTTTCAACATCGCCGAGGTCTCCAACCTGCCGGTGCGCGAGGCCAAGCGCTTCTTCGAGGCGGTGGCGGAAGGCCGGGCCCTGGAAGAGGCCGAGCGGATGCAAGCCCACCGCATCCGCCTGGAAGGGCTGGCCGACCCATCGGAGCCGCGCGAGTTAAGCGCAATGCAGCGGCAGATCGCCCTGCCGATCCTGCGCGAGGTGCACAACCGCCTGGGTTTCTTGGAAGACGTGGGCCTCGACTACCTCACCCTGGACCGCGGGGCCAACACCCTCTCCGGCGGAGAGGCCCAGCGCATCCGCCTGGCCACCCAGGTAGGCTCCGGCCTGACCGGGGTGCTGTACGTGCTGGACGAGCCTAGCATCGGGCTGCACCCCCGCGATAACCTGCGCCTGATCGGGACCCTCAAAAAGCTGCGCGACCTGGGCAACACCCTTCTGGTGGTCGAGCACGACGAGGAGACCATGCGCGAAGCGGATTGGATCGTCGACATGGGGCCGGGCGCGGGCGTCCACGGGGGAAAGGTGGTGGCCGAAGGGGAGCTCGAGGACATCATCAACCACCCCAAGAGCCTCACCGGGGCCTACCTGCGGGGTGAAAAACGCATCCCGGTGCCGCCGGTGCGGCGCAAGGGCAACGGCAAGTGGCTCACCGTAAGGGGGGCCCGCGAGCACAACCTCAAAGGCATCGACCTGCACATCCCGCTGGGCAAGTTCGTGGCGATCACGGGGCCCTCGGGTTCGGGCAAAAGCACCCTGGTCCACGACATCCTCTACGCAGCCCTGGCGCGCGAGCTGATGCGGGCCAAGACCATCCCCGGCAAGTTCAGCGGCCTCGAGGGCATAGAACACCTCGACAAGGTCATCGAGATCGACCAGTCCCCCATCGGGCGCACCCCGCGCTCCAACCCCGCCACCTATACCGGCATCTTCGACGAGATCCGCGAACTCTTCGCCAAGACCCCCGAGGCCCGCAAGCGCGGCTACCAGAGCGGGCGCTTCAGCTTCAACGTCAAGGGCGGCCGCTGCGAGGCCTGCGGCGGTGACGGCACGGTGAAGATCGAGATGCTCTTCCTCCCCGATCTCTATGTGCCTTGCGACGTGTGCAAAGGCAAGCGCTACAACAAGGAGACGCTCGAGGTCAAGCTGCGGGGCAAGAGCATCGCCGACGTGCTGGACATGACCGTAGAAGAGGGGCTGGAGTTTTTCCAAAACGTGCCCACCATCGCCCGTAAGCTGCAGCTGATGGTGGACGTGGGCCTGGGGTACATGAAGCTGGGCCAGCCCTCCCCTACCCTCTCCGGCGGGGAGGCCCAGCGCATCAAGCTCTCCACCGAACTAGGCCGCAAGGCCACCGGGCGTACCCTGTACATCCTTGATGAGCCCACCACCGGGCTGCACTTCGAGGACGTGTCCAAGCTGCTGGCGGTGCTGCACCGGCTGGTCGACGCGGGCAACACCGTGGTGGTGATCGAGCACAACATGGACGTGGTCAAGACCGCCGACTGGGTGGTGGACTTGGGGCCCGAGGGCGGGGCCCGGGGCGGCGAGATCGTGGCCGAGGGGACCCCCGAGGCGGTCGCGCAAAAAGCCGGGAGCCCCACCGGGCACTTCCTGCTCAAAATCCCCGAGATCGCCCGTAACCTACAGGTAGCGGCGGACTAACCCGGCGGACCCCCTCAGGGGTAGCGCTGGGGGGTGCTGTAATAAGCCCCTTTCCCAAGGTTTCGCACCGCCGCGTAGTAGGTGTAGGCCAGGACGTAGCACTGGTCCTTACGGGGGTCCCACCAGGGCAGGTCGCCGCACACCGATTTCAGGTTGGACAAGAAGCGGTCGTCCACGTACTTGCGATAGGTCTCGCTGCGCCCTCGAGCGTACTGCGGCACGTTGCGGTAGCCGAAGTCGTGGTGGTTGCAGGGGTCTTTAAAGTTGAGGAGCAGCGGTTTGTCAGGGGAATAGCTGCACCCGTTGTTGCTCCAATCGGGGCCGCTGTAGGCGCGGTAGTAACGGGCGAAAAAGGTAGTGTACGGAATGGCGGTCGCCAGGTAGACGGTGTAGTCGAAGTTGGGCCAGCGCGCCTCCTGGGCGGTTATCCCGCTCAGCCCCTCCAATTGCGACTGGAGCTGGGCGAGCTCGCGCTCCACCCGGGCAAACTCGGGTTGCAGCACGCCCTGGATCTCCTGCAGCTCCCCTTCGCTCAGGGCGTCGATCTGCTCCGGGGTGAGGGCGGCAATCCGCTCGAGGGTCCAACTAGGGGCGCTCGTCTGCGATCCGCACGCCGCCAGCAGCAAAAAAAGCACCAACAACGCTACACGCATCTTTACCTCCTTTGACGGCCTAAGTAGGCTCCGCGGGCACCTAGTTCAGCATAGGAGGCTATTGTAATAGTTCTACCCGCCCACGTGGACGATGGGGCGGCGCTTCAGGTTGGGCTCGGCCTTGCGCAGGATCTCGTGGGTGAGGGGGGGGATGTCCCCTTCACCAAAAAGCACGAAACGCAGCGCCAGCTGCACGGGATTGCCCTCGGACCACTGGAAGTAGATGTGGGGAACCTTGCCGGTGAGATCGCGAATGTGCAGCGCCACCGCGGCGATGGCGTTGGCCACCGCCGGAGCCTCGGTACGGAGCACTTGGTAATCCCCCACCTCGAGCCCCCGCACCCGGAGGGTGCCGGAGAACTCCGAGGCATCGATCACCCCCACCTCGAGGAAGAGGATGGGCTCCTTGGCGGGCAGGTGGGTGAACTCCCGCACCCGCTTGGCCTTCTCGATGTACTCGTAGGCCTTACCGGTCTCGCGGTGGTGGGCCACGATGCGGATCTCACCCGGGATGCTTTCGATGAAACGCCGGGCCTCCTCATCCAAAATCACCTCTTTCACCCGCAGCTCGGTGGAGCGCAGTACCCGCGAGGTGAAGGAGACCACCACGATGGCGGCCACGAAGACGCTGGCGATCTGGAGGCCACCGGGTTGTTCGAGGATGTTGACCACCAGGGTGTATATGAAAACCAGGCTGATCAGCCCAAAAGCGATCAGCGAGGCTTGCTGGCGTTTGTGCAGCGCGGAAAGGGTCACGGCGACCGCCGCCGAAGTCATCAGGGCCAGCACCCCGGTGGCGTAAGCGGCAGCTTGGGCATCCACGCTGGCCCGGAAGATCAGCGTCACCACGAAGCAGATCGCGGTGTAGATGAGCACCAGCGGGCGGGTGGCCCGGGCCCATTCCGGGGCCATCCCGTAGCGGGGAAGGTAGCGCGGCACGATGTTGAGCAGCCCGGCCATGGCGCTGGCCCCGGCGAACCACAGGATCAGGATGGTAGAGAGGTCGTAGAGGGTGCCAAAGAGCTCGCCTAGGTGGCGGTGGGCTAGGTAAGCCAGCGCCCGCCCGCTGGCCTGGCCCGCTGGCTTGACCACCGTTACCTGCCGAACGCCGCCGTCCTCGACCACGCTGACCAAGAGGGTGATCTTCCCTCGAGGGCCGAGCGAGATCCGCTCGCTGAAGTTCCCGGTACGGTTCGGAACGCGGTAGGTGTAGATGTCCTGGGGGTTGCCGTTGAGGGGAACGTCCACCGTCGAGGCCCCACCCCGCAGTTCGTGCGATACCGAGGTCTCGGGCCAGAACTCGCTGGGGGGAATCAGCCAGGTCGTCACCAGGCTGCTGGTGATGAGCATCACGCTCATGATGAGGGCGGCGGTGGTGAGCAGCTTGCGCGAGTTGCGGATCCGGCCTTTGGGGTGCGCCGGATCGTCGTCAGGGTCGCCCTTCACCAAGGGCATCACCACCACCCCGGTCTCGAAGCCGCTGAGCCCCAGGGCTAGCTTGGGAAACACCAATAGCGCGGCCAGGATCATCGCCATAGGGCTGGCGTAGCTTTGGTGGATGAGGTCGGTCCAGCGGGCGATGAGTTCAGGGTGCCGGAAAGCCTCCAGCAACCCGGTTATCACCACCGCTAGGCTCAACCCGATGTAGATCACCACCAGCACCACCGCCACCCCGATGGCCTCGCGGAATCCCTTGAGAAAAATGGCCCCCAACAAGCCGATCAGCACCAGGGTGAGGCCGACCTGGTAATTCCAGCCTCGAGGCCAAAAGGGGTTTTCGATGATGTGTTTGGAGGCGTCGGCGGCGGAGAGGGTGATCGTGATGACAAAGCCCGTCGCCACGAAGCCCAGCAGGGCCAGCACGAACACCTTGGCAGTCCAGCCGCCCAGCAGCCGCTCCAGCATGGAGATCGAGCCGTCCCCGTGGGGGCTCTCCTCCGCCACCCGGCGGTACATCGGCAGCGCGCCGAAAAGCGTCACCAGCACCAGCACCAACGTGGCGAAGGGAGAGAGCATCCCCGCGGCCAGCGCGGCAATGCCAGGTTGATAGCCCAGGGTGGAAAAGTAATCCACCCCGGTCAGGCACATCACCCGGTACCAGGGGTGGGTCTGGTGGACCTCTTTTTCCGGCTGGTGGTAGCTTTCCCCTGGGCTGTGCTGCCCTTCGGTGAGCCACTTTTTGAAGCGCTTGCGGAAAAGCCGCCAGTAGGTTTGGGACTGGGCCATAGCATCGCCTACCGAATAAGTGTACTGGAAACTACAAGTTTTGCGGGTGGCCGGTGGGTCGAGGGGATCAGGTCGGCCGTTGCAGCCGGGCGACCAACCCCCCTAGCACCAACACCCCCACCGAGGCCGCAAACCCCGCTTGCAAGCCCCCCAAAGCATCGGTGAGAAGCCCCGCAAGCCACGGCCCCAGACTCTGCCCCGCCGCAAAGATCACCGTGAAAACCGCGATCCCGTAACCCCACTGCGCAGGAGGCAAGGCCCGGCGCAGCAAGGCGGTGATGGCCGTAACCACCGACAAAAACGAGCCGAACAGCAAAGCCGAGCCCAGCATCGGCAAGAAAGCCCTGGAGAGCAAGGGGAGCGCCGCCCCAGCGCTTATCGTGAACAGGACCAGGCTAAGCGCGCTCCCGTCGCGGCTCTTCTGGATACGCTCGCCCCATATCCTCCCGCCCGCCATCACCGCTATCCCCAACACCGACCAGAAGAGGGTCACCTCGAGGGCGCCCAACTCAGCGCGGACAAAAGCGATCACAAAAGTTGTATAGACGATGTACCCGAGCGCGAAGAGGAAATAAGCTACAGCGGTGGGCAGTAAGCTCCCCAAGCTCCCGCCCTGGCTGCCCGCGAGGGCGGGTGGGGGTACCTCGACCCGCCGGGCGGCCAGGTATGCCCCCCCGACACCCACCCCCGAGAGCAACCCCAAGGCCACCCAAGCCCACGGCCAGGCCCCTGGGCGATCCTCGAGCAGCACCGGCAGGAAAACCCCCGAGGCCAGGATGCCCAAGCCCACCCCGCCAAAGTACACCCCCAGCACCAACGCTGAGCGGCTGGGGTCACGCGAGGCCAGGTGCGCGGCCAAGGCCCCACCCGAGACGAAGACCAGCGCCCCGCTCACCCCGGCCAGAAGCCGCAGCGCCACCAACCCGAAGTAGTTCTCGCCAACGCCGGAGCAAAGGAGGGCCAAGGCGGTGAGGGCCAGCGAACCCAGGAAAGTGGCCCGGTAGCCCCAGCGCCGCATGGCCGGGTTCGCCAGGAGCGAGCCCAGCAGGTAGCCCAGGGCGTTGGCGGTGTTCATCCCCCCGGCCTGAGCGTAGGACCAGTGCAGATCCTCGCGCATGGCCGGGAGCACCAACGCGTAGGCAAAGCGGGCGAAACCCAGCGCCACCGCCGGCCCCAGGGCCAGGCCCAAAGCCATACGGAACAGGCTCACCGGGCCATCCCCCGGGGATGTTCGCGCGCTTGGGCGAGCAGGTCGGGTTCCACACCTTACTATACCGAGGCGGGAAGAACCCGCCCAGCGCTCCGCTCGTCGCAGTCGAGGCCCAGCCCCGTGCGTATAGCCCCCACTCGGGTCTTGGGGCTGGCGGTGAGCTCGAGGGAGATCCCCAGGGCCCTAAAATCCCCCTCCCTGCGTTCGGGGCAACAACGCCACGAGGGCTTTTTCCGTGGGCAGGTCGTGGCCGGTTTCGGCCAGGGCGCGCAGGTCGTCGGGGGCCGCGATATCGGGCGTGACCCGGGCCGGGTAAGGGTTTCCCCCCGGCAGAAAGGCCCGGTTGTAGGAGATGTTGAGCCCACCCCCGTTGATGAGGCCGAAGGTGCGGGTGGTGGTGTTACCTACCCCGGCGGTGGGCTCCCCAACTACTACCCCAGCCTTGGCGAACTGGATCGCAGAGGCCAGATACTCCGCCCCGGAGGCGCTTTCGCCGTTCACCAGCACCGCCAAAGGCCCCCTCCAGCGAGCCGGGTTGGGAATGCTCAAGCGAAGCACTTCGGCCCCGCTCTTGTCGCGCGCGGTGATCCGCCCATCTTGGACCACCAGCTCGTTGCGCTCGACGTCGTAGCGGTCGGTAAAAAGCACATAGGGGTTATCCACGAAAGCCGCCATGCTGATGAGGGCCTCTACCGCGCTGCCTCCGCTATTGCCACGCAGATCGAGCAGCATAGCCCTCGCCCCGGCGGCCTGCGCCTGCTGCACCAGCTCGTGAACCCGCTGCCCCACCTGCCCCTCGGCCAGAAAGTCGGGGATGCGCAGCACCGCCACCCCATCCGGGCGCATCTTGAGCGAGGGAAGCCGGGCCAGGTTGATCTCGCGCCCGGTCACGACAACCTCGAGCTTCTGCCGCTGGGGGCCGCGCAGCACCGTGAGGCGCACCGGCTGCCCGCTCTGGACCAGCTGGCTGAGGGCCTGAGCGACCTCGTCGTCGCTGGCGTATTCGCCCAGGGCTTTACCGTTCAGTGCCACGATCCGGTCGCCGTACTGCAGCCCGGCTTGGTCCGCCGGGCTGCCCTCCACCACGTCCACCACCAGCCGGTCGCGCGAGCCAGGAATGGACCGGTGCTCCACCCCGATCCGTAAACCCCCTGAAGGAACCTGGCCACGGCCAGTTTGCCGGAAGCGCCCCAGCGCCTCCGGGGATTGGTAGTAGGTATGGCCGTCGCCCAGCTCACTGACCATGCGCTGGATCACGCCCACCGCGGTGTCGTAGGGGCAGCTCTCCTTTTGGTTGGCGCAGGCGGCATCCAAGCTCTTCTGGTACTTGGCGGTGAGGGCGTGCAGGTCGGCGCTGGCCGGACCGTAGTAGTAGAACTCGAGGTAAAAGCTGGCCTGATCGAAGAGGTCTTGGGCCGGGCTGGCCCACCCCAAGGTGGCGAAAACCGCCATCAAGGCGAGGCCGAATCGGCGAGTTTTGCGCATCAGATCCCTTTGCATCGAATCCCTACTTCAGCAGCTCGAGGGCTTTTTCCAACGCCAGGTCGCGCCCCTGGCTCAGGGCTTCCAGATCCTCCGGCAGCAGCACATCCGGGGTCACCTTGAGGGGGAAAGGGGTTTGGTCTAAAGCCCGCATCCTGAGGCTCGAGACCGAGATGAAATCTCCGCTGATGAGCGGCCCCTCGGCGTCGCCCGAAACCCCCAAAGCCCCGGCGGTAGGTTCCCCAATCACCTTGGCCCGCCCCGCCGCCTGGAGGAAGTAGGCCAGCATCTCCGCGGAGTTCACCGTGTAGCGGTTCACCAGCACCACCAGCGGGAGCTTGGCCTGGTAGGGGTTGGGGACCGCCCGCTCCAGCTCGCGCCCTTGCCCCTCGCGTTGGCTGAACACCTGGCCGTTCTCGAGCGTCACGGTCTCGTCGAGGCCCTGAAAGCGCTGGTCGTAGATGAAGCCGAACTTGGAGATAAAAGCCCCCGCCGCCAGCAGGGCTTCTACGTCGTAGCCGGTGAGCGCATCGCGCAGGTCGAGGATCATCCCCTTGGCCCCCGCGCTTTCGGCCCGCCGGGCGGCCTCGTAGATGCGCTCGGCCACGCTGAACTGGGGAGAGCTATAGAAGTGGTAAACCTTCAGGTAAGCCACCTTGCCCAGCAGCTCGTAGCGGGGCTGCATGGTCTGTTGGGCCACCCGAGCGGCGAGGCTCGCCCTCCGGAGGGTCCCTTGGCGGCTGTAGGTGAGGGTGAAGGGGCTCCCGCTGCCCGTCTCTAGCTCCTCCAGCCTGGCCAAAGTGGCGGGCTGCCCAGCCAGCTCGGTGACGAGGTCGCCCCGGCGCAACCCCGCCTCGAAAGCCGGTTCGCCGGGGAAGGACTCCACCACCACCAACCCCTTGGGGGTCTCACGGACCCATACCCCGATGCGCGGGGCCGCCGGACCCAGGCCCTGCTCGTAGCGGCGGGCGTCCTCGAGCTCGCGGGCGCTGACGAAGCGGGTAAAGGGGTCGCCCAGCTTCTGGAGGATCTCCTCGAGCACCCGGCGGGCCGGCTCGTAGCCGCAACGGTCCTTATCGGGGGCGCAGGCCTGGTCGAGCTGGGGCTGGTAGAGGCGGCGCAGCTCGCGAAACGAAGGCAGCTGGGCCGGGCCGTTATAGTAAAAGCCCAGGAAAAAAGTTCCCTGGTCGAACAGCGCTTGGGCCAAAGACCCTGAGGTAGGAGCCGCTCGGGCGGCAAGGGAAAGAGCTAGCCCAACGGCGAGCAGCAACCTACCCAGCGGGGGGTTGAACGGCGGCATGGCTCAACTATACGCAGAGCAAGATTAATTGCATGGCTGCGGGGCGGTCTCAACGGGCTCGAGCCCTCCCTTTCCCGAGGGGGCGGAAGCGGACGGCCTGCCACTCCGCATCCAAGACCACCACCGTCACCACCCGCAAGCCTTCCTTGAAGACCGCGTCCCAGGCGGTGTCACGGTGCATCTCGTTGTCCGGGCGGCGGGGGTAGGCGATCCAGAATTGCCCGCCGGGTTTGAGGACGCCCAGGGCGACCGGCAGCAGGGCGCGAAGCTCGGCCTCGGAGCGCACGAATGCCTTCACCACGTCGCAGCTGGCCCCGCCGGTGGGGGGCTGCCGGAGGAGTTCCACCCCCTGGGCAGCAGCTTGCCAAGCCTCGAGGTAACCCGCGGGGGCATTCAGCACGAGCGCCCGACTGCCGTGGCGCAAGGGGATTTTGTCAACGGGATAATTCATGGGCATATATTCTGATAATATCAGAATAGCGTCGCCCTGCAAGGGGGTTTCTAACGATGGAGATGCGATTAAACGGAGGTCGAGGCCAAGCCCGGCTACCGCTGGGCGACCGTGGCCCCCACCGGATAGCCCGCCGCCACTAGCTTGTCGTGGAGACCGCTTACCACCTCAAAGCTGCTGAGAAAGGTGCCCGGATAGTAGTAGCCGAGGATTTGACGGAAATCCCAGCCCTGTTGGGCGAAGCCCTTGGCCCCCCACTGGCTCATCCCTACCCCGTGGCCTAGCCCACGCCCGCTCACCTGCCAGCCGTTGATCGAGATGCGGGTGGAGGGCAAGCCCAAGCCCCGCAGAAAGCGGGTGGCCTCGGCCCCGGCGAGCTCGACGGCGCGCAGGCTACCCCGCACGCGGACGCGCGAGGGGCGGCCCGAGTCGGTGTAGGAAAGGACCTCGAGCGAGAGCACCTCCCCCACCGCAGCCCCCTGGGCCAAAAGCCGCTGGGCCACCGCAGCCGGCGAGAGGGTAAGCGCCCAGGGACTTTTGGGGCTTTGCGAGTAGGGGTCGGGGCGCGGCAACAAGTAGGGAACCGAGCGGCCCCAGACCTCCTCCGCGGCGGCGGTGTAACCGCCCGAATCGGCGTGGTAGACGGCGGCGATGGGCTGGTTGGCGTAGCTCACGATGAGGGTGCGGGTAGCCTGCACGGCGGCGGTGTGTTCGGGGGTCTCCACCCCGCGCCCGCCATAGACCTGGCAGCGCTCATCGGCGCAGAGGTCGTAGAGGCCGCTGGGGTTGAGCCGGCTGAGGGCGAAGGTGCGGGCCAGGATGGCCTGGGCTTGCAACGCCGCAGCGGGAAAGGAGCGCGGAACCTCGGCGGGCAGCACTCCCAACAGGTAGTCCTCGAGCCAGACCCGGTTGATCAGCAACAGCCGCCCGTTTTGGGCCACCACCAAAAGGCTCCCGCGGTAAGCTTTATCCCCCAGGATGAAGCCATCCCCGGCCAGCTCGACCCAGGGCCCGACCTTCTGCCCGTCTACCAGCACCTCGCTCCCGCTTTGGGCGAGGCCCACCGGGCCGCCCGGAAAAGCCTGGCGGCCCCCCGCGGTGATCCGCTGGTGGCTTCCCAGGGTTATTTGGGCGCTGGGGGCCTCCAGCAACAGCACCCGCAGCAAGAGGTCGGGCTGCTGGGCCAGGGCCGTGGCCAGGAAAACGGCGAGGGCCAAGAGCCAGCGCGGCAGGGTCATCCCAAACAGTATACGCGGGGGTGGGCTCGAGGCTGTGACGGCTAAACCTCGAGCCCCACACTCCCCACCGCCGGGGCCTGGCGCAACCGCTCGAGCACCCCTTCCCCGTGCTTGAGGAGGTACATCAAGAAGGGATAAACCCGCTCCTGGGGCGCACCACCCGGGGTGAGGTGGAGCCTGAGGCGCTCGAACTGCGCGCGCACGAGGCCCTCCTTGCGCAGCTCGGCCTGCAAGAGCTTGTGGTGCAACCGCTCGAGCTCGTGGGTCACGCGTTTTTGGGACCGGCGGCGGGAGTGCTCTAGGGTCGGCTCGAACTGCGCCAGCAAGCCCTGAACCTCGGCAAACTTGGCCGCGATCTCGCCGAGGGAGGCCTCGAGCTGCCGGGCCAAGGCGTGCTGCCGGGCCAGCGCCTCCAGGAACTTCCCTTCGGGATCGGACTGGAAGGCCCAGGGGTCGAGGCCGTAGCGCCCCAGGATGCGCCGGATAGGGGGCTCGAGCACCGTGGCCCCCATCCGCCGGATCACCGCGGGAGGCTCGAGGCCGTGCAGCCGGTAGACCCCGCCCAGCTCGGCCACGTACTTGAGCTCGCCCGGCCCCACCACGAAGCCGGCGGTGGGCAACACCAGGTCTTGCAACACCGGGCGCAGCCCCGCCGCCGGGGTGATGCGCGCAGGGTGGCGGTGCAGGATCGCCAGGAGGTCGGCCGGGGTATAGCGGCGCTCGCCGTCCTCGAAATGGCCCTCCCGAAAACGCAGCAGGCGGCGCACCCCATCCTCGCCCTCGAGGAACAGGTTGGTCGCGGCCTCACCCCGGCCCAGCGCCGGCTCGAGCCCATCGGCCCGCATCCGGGCGGCGGTCTGGTTGATGGCTTCGGCGGAAGCCAAGGGCATGGCGATCTCGCGCTCGAGCGCCGGGACGAAAAGCGGGGCCAGCTCGGGGGCCATGGGGTCGAGGACCACCAGCCCCTCGCTTCCCAGAAACTCCAGCAGCAACCGGGCGAACACCTCGCTATACGACCACTCCCCCACCATCGCCCGGCAGATCCGCTCCCGCACCGAAGGGACCCCCCCAAACCTTCCCAGCAAGGCGCAGACCTGCTCCAGGTAAGGGCCGAAAGGGATACGGCCCGTGGGGCGGGAACGGGGCAGCTCGAGGCCGAGCGTGTGCAAGCGCTCGTCCAGGTCCAGCAGCCGCACCGAGCGCACCTCGTCGGTATCGTGGTCCTGCGAGGCGACCCAGAACACCGCCACCACCGCCCGCCCAGGGGCGTCGTACTGGCGGGCCAAGGCCAAGGCAGAGTGGGCCTTGTAAAAGGTGAAGGCGGGGCCGGTGAGGAGCCCGGCCTGCTGCCCGGTGACGATGGCCCGGCTATGCGGTTCCCCCAACCGGCGGGCGGCGGCGAGGCTGGCGGGGGGGGCGCCGATGCGGTGTAAGTAGGCTAGCAGCCCGGCCATCAATTCGGCCCGAGGGGCCGGGCGGGGACGCTCGAGCAGCTCGGGCAAATCCTCGAGGCCATAGGGCAGGTAGGGGCGGAGTCGTTCGGACGTGGTCGGCACGGCAAATCTCCATCAGAGCATCGGACAATTCCCGCAAGGCCGGTTGCAGCAGATCACAATCCGAGCGCTGCCTGCCCCTATCCCGCTACCCGGCGCAGCTCCTCCGGGCGCAAGACCAAGATGCGGCGGTAGCCGAGTTCGATGGTCTCCTCGAGCGCCAACTCGCCCAGCACCTTGGTCACGGTCTCGCGGGTCGAGGCGGCGAGGTGGGCCAGGTCCTGGTGGGAAAGGGTGATCTCGTACCCTTCTTCCCCCTCGCGCATGGCCGCCAACAGGGCTTTGGCCAATCGGGGCAGCACCTCCTTGAAGCGCAGGTCGCGCAGGCGCTCCTCGGCCTTGCGCAACCGCTGGGAGAGCAGGATCAGAAAAGCGGTCTGGGCCGCCGGGAAACGGGACATCAGCCGCTGCAAATCCTCCCGGGAAGCCGAGAACAGCTCAGAGTCCACCAGCGGCTCGGCGAACACCCCATAGCGCCCCTCTGGGAGCAACGCGGCCTCACCGAAGATCTCCCCGGTCCCCACCACCGTGAGGGTGATCTCCTCTTCCTGGGCGCCCAGCTGGAACAGCCGTACCCAGCCCTCCTTCACGTAGTACAGCGTGCGGGCCTCGTCCTCGGGGTAGCACAAGTAGCTGCCCCGCCGGGCCGAGAACGGGTGAAAAACCCGCTCAGCCTCCCCACGGGCTTCGGGGGGCAACGCAGCGAGGAACTGCGGAATCATGGCTCTTACTTTATCGCCTAATTGTGATTGGATCACCGGATGCTGCGATACGATGGCGGGGACCCTCACCGCGCGAGAAAATTGCCCTGGCTCGAGCCCGGAATGAGCCCCCTGGCCTCGGCCCGGCGAAATAGCTCGGCCACCGCCCGTTCTCCCTCCTCGCCCACGTCCAGCGAGAACTCGTTGACGTAGGCGTGGATGTGCGCCCAGATCACCTCGTCCTCGAGTTCCTGGGCATAGCGCTTGATGTAGGCCACCGTCTCCTCGGGGTGGGCGTAAGCGTACTCGAGGCTCTCTCGCACCGCCCGGTCCAGCGAGCGGATGGCGGCCTCGCCCAGGTCGCGCCGGGCCAGGATGGCCCCCAAAGGGATGGGCAGCCCGGTCTCCGCCTCCCACCATTCGCCCAAGTCCAACACCTTGACTAGCCCGTAGCGGGGGTAGGTGAAGCGCGACTCGTGGATGATAAGCCCGGCGTCCACCTGACCCGACTGCACGGCAGGCAGGATCCGGTCGTAGCGCATCTCCACCGGGACGAAGCCGGTGCCGTACAGGGACAGGAGCATGGACGCGGTGGTGTTCGTGCCGGGGATGGCGATGCGCTTATCCACAAGGTTATCCACAGGGGCACGGGCCACCAACAAGGGCCCCACCCCCCGCCCCAGGGCCCCCCCCGAACGCAGGGCCACGTACCGCTCGCGGAGCCGCCCATACGCGGCATAGCTGATCTTGGTGAGGGGAAGGCGGCCCTCCATGGCCCAGCGGTTGAGGGTTTCCACGTCCTCGAGGGTTTCCGCTACCGGGAAAGGGCTCGCGACCTTGCCGTGGACGAGCGCGTAGAAGATGAAGGTATCGTTGGGACAAAAAGAGTAACCGAGTTCCACCCGGCCATGCTACCCGGCCAGCCGCGACCGTGCAGGAACCAGATCACCAGACCCAGCAACCGCCGCGTTCGCTCAGCGTATTGCCCCCCAGCGGCAACCCGGCCTCGACCGAGCCCCAGCCTGCCCACCTGGCGCTGGGGCTCGAGGAAGGCCAGTTTTTTGGAGGGGCGGGGAATATAACGCCGATTTAACACCCCCCGGAGCATTCTGATCGCGGGCTAAGGCCCAGGAGGTCAAGATGCAAGCGTACTCGAAGCGGCTCATCCCCCTCGTGGGGGCCGGGGCATTGGCGACCATCGGGCTCCTCGCTATCGGCCAGGCGCAGCAGACTGTGGCCGGTCCGAGCGCGGTGCTCTACGGCGCCAAGGTCTCGAGCTGGGCCAAGTTGGGCGCGAACGGGCAGGTGATGGAAGCCGGGGTGACGATTCCCCTCAGCGGTATCGAGAAAGCCCCCGCCGCTGACCCCAACCACCAGGGGATGAACATGCAGATGGGGCCGGAGGTGAACCTCGAGTTCCCCGACGTGGTCAAAAAAGCCACCTTCCTCGACCACATGGAGCTGTGGTGGGAGCCGCTGGGCCACCCGCCGGATCGCTACCTGACCCCGCACTTCGATTTCCACTTCTTCGGGCTCCCGGCCAGCGAAACCAAGACCATCGACTGCAAGGACCTGACCGTTCCCACCCCCGAGCTGACCCCCCAGGGCTATGCGCCCGCCGTGCCGCCGCAGGCCAATCCCGAGGAATTCTGCGTGCCGCTGATGGGCTTCCACGCCCTACCGCTCTCGGAGTTTTCCGCTCCCGGCCAGCTCAAGCCCGGCCTCTTCGACCAGGTGATGATCGCCGGGGCTTATGCGGGCAAGTTCGCCTTCTTGGAACCGATGATCACCCGCGAGTTGCTGCTCAAGAAGCAAACCTTGAGCATGTCCGTGCCGCGTCCGCCGGTGCTGGGCCGCAAGACCCTCTATCCCACCCGGTTCGACGTGACCTACGACTCCGCCAGCAACGCCTACCAGTTCGTGTTCAGCGGCTTCACCATGACCGACAAATAGCCCCCTTCGCCGGGCTCGAGGTGCATTGTTGAAACTCGCCACGACCCACCTTCTGGCCTTGCCCAGCCTCTTCGCCCTGCTACTGGTGGCCCTGGCGCAAACCGGGGGATTCACCCTCCAGGCCGAGCGCGGTCGCGCCTTGAGCCTGGAGCTCTGCGCCGCCTGCCACGGGGCGAGCCTGGCTGGGCGCTACGGACCCCCGCTTAGCGGGCCGCGCTTCCTCGAGCACTGGAAGGGCAAAAGCGCCAAGGAGCTTGGGCAGTTTATCGCCCGCCGGATGCCGCTGGGCCGGGCGGGAATCCTGAACGAGGCGCAGACCCTCGAGCTGCTGGCCTACATCCTGCAAGCCAACGGCTACCCAGCCGCAGGGGCCGAGCTGCGGATGGATGGGCTCGATCGGCTCGTCATCGGAGGGCCCTGAGCCCGCCTTTAGCCGATGCTTGAAGCGATACGCCAGGCTTTTGTACAGTGCAGCCATGCGATTCAGAACTTTGGCCCTGTTCGCCCTGCTGGCCCTGTTGGCGGCCTGTGCTCCCCAACAGGCCACCCAGGTCCCCTCGGTGGGGTTTGCCGCCAGCCCGCAGCAACTCTACGACGCCTTGGTCCAACTCGGGCCGACCATCCACCCCGGAGCCGGTTACACCAACTACCGCATCGTGGACCGGGGCAGCTCGAGCGTGTCCTTTGTGGCCGAGCTGGCCTTGGGCACTAGCTTCAGCTTCTTGATGCAAGATGCGCGGCTGCAAGTAACCTGCCAGGTAATCCCGGCCCAGGGCCGCACCGACGTAGGCTTCGTGTACTGCTCCCCGCAGGAGCAGGCGCAGCAGTTTTATGACCTGCTCTCGACCCGCTATCGCCGGCTCTAACCGCCTCCTCTAGCACTCCGGGACGATCCGCCGCGTTTTGCGTGCGGCGTATCCCCACCCCAATCCTCAGTACATCCCATGTCGTACGAAGGGGATTGGTCCCCTAGGTGTACCGGCTCCGCCGGTCCCAAAGGGAATCTACCTCCGGGTGTACGGAGCTTGCTCCGTCCCGA
>NZ_QKOB01000008.1 GCF_003226535.1 Meiothermus sp. Pnk-1
GGCCAAAGACTCAAGATCACCGGGGCCCACTGGAGCGAATCCGGAGCGAGCGCTAAGGCCCTGGTCCGCTCGCGGTTCTTCTCCCACAGCCCCGTCACACCTTTCCACGCCGTCCGACACGGCGCTTTCCCTACTGCAGCCTAGTTGCCTAAATCCAGGACACACCCCCTAAACGATACCCTTGCGCCCAGAGGTGACTCGGTGCCTTGCAGCACCCCTGTTGCAAATTGCACAAAACCCAAAGAGCGTAGTATGCTGGGTTGAGGATCAAGAAAGGTGGGTGAACCATGGCGAAAACTAAAGAGCGGGAGGCGTATCGGGGGCGGCTAAAGGGGGTCGGCCTACGCCACACCCTTCCCCGTGAGCGGATTTTGGCGTATTTAGATCGTAAGAATATGCACCCCACCCCCGAGGAGCTCTACCAGGGATTGAAGAAAAAGGGCTATGCCATCGGCCTTTCCACGGTGTACTTGAACCTTCAAGTCTTGCGTGACGCGGGCCTTTTGTGGGAGTTCAAAGATCAACAGGGTAACACCCGTTACGACGGCTTTACCGAGAGGCACCACCACCTCTTCTGCCTCAACTGCGGCAAAATCGAAGACGTGCTCGCCAAGGATCTACCCGAGTTCAACCCTGAGCCAATTCAAAAGGCTATCGAGTCCCGCATGGGCTGGTTTGTGGAGGATCCCCGCCTCGAGCTGCGCGGATTCTGCCCGGATTGCCAGTAGCTTATCCCTGAGGCTGAGGGGCGGCTCAGGCCGCCCCTCGGGGTGTTACGGCAGGCGCGGCGGTGGAACTTTGGTAGGAATCTGTACCACCAGGGCGTTGCGGAACCACAAGTCACAGTCTCCCACGCCGCGACTGCGCACCTCCACCCGGAAGGGGCTTTGCTGCCCCGAGAGCAAGAAGCGTTCGCCGATAGGGCTCGAGTTGGTCCCCAGCAACCTGCGCCCGCTTCCGATCACCCGCAGGTGGGCCCGCAACCCGCTCAGGGTCTGGTTGCTGATGTTGCGTACCACCCCCTGGGCCACGATCCACCCGCCGGTCTGGGTACAACTCCAGGTCAGGACCTCGAGCTTGTATTCGGTAGGCGAGGATAAGGGGGCAGCGCTTGCGAGGGGTGAGCCCGCGCTCGTTTTGGTTGTGCCCAAACCCATTCCGGCTATCGCCGCCGATACCAGCAGGAGGTTAACCCAACGCACCATCGTATCCTACCTCATTCCTCTGCAATTCCCGGAGCCACCATCTCTACCAGGGTGCGCACCCCAAACCCCGTTCCCCCTGCCGGGCCGAGGCTGTGAGGATTGGTAGTGTACGCCGGTCCGGCGATATCCAGGTGGACCAGGGGTTTTTCGGTGAACTCCGCCAGGAAGAGCCCGGCCATGATGGCCCCGCCGTGCCGGGCCCCGCTCACATTCTTGAGATCGGCGGTGGTGCTTTTGAGCAACTCGCGGTACTCTTCCTCCAGCGGCAGCGGCCAGACCTTTTCCCCGGCCCGCAGGGCGGCCTCCTGCACCTCTTTGCCCAGCCGCTCGTCGGTGGCGAATAGCCCAGCCACCCCCTGCCCCAAGGCCACCACGCAGGCCCCGGTAAGGGTGGAGAGTTCCACAATGGCCTCTGCGCCCTCCCGGTCGGCGTAGGTGAGGGCATCGGCCAGGGTGAGGCGGCCTTCGGCGTCGGTGTTCATCACCTCGATGGTTTTGCCGGAGAGGCTTTTGAGCACGTCGCTGACCCGATAAGCGTTACCCGAGACCATGTTCTCGGCGGCAGCGATGTAACCCCGTACCTCGACGTCGGGCCCGATCCGGGCGATGGCCCGCATAGCCCCCATCACCGCCGCAGCCCCGGCCATATCGGACTTCATGGTGGTCATGCTTTCGTTGGGCTTGAGCGAGTAGCCGCCGGTGTCGAAGGTGAGCCCCTTGCCCACATAGGCCAGCACCCGGGAAGGTTTACCCTGGGGCTTGTAGGTGATCTGAATAAAGCGGGGCGGGTGGGCCGACCCCTGGGCCACCCCGTAAAAGGCTCCCATCCCCTCTTGCTGGATCTGCCGCTCGTCCCAGACCGTGACCTGTAGCCCGGTCTCGCGGCCTAACTCTCGGGCTCGCTCGGCCAGCTCGGCTGGGGTTAGCACGTTGGGCGGCTCGTTCACCAGGTCGCGGGCGTAATTGACCGCCTCGGCCACGATCTCGGCGCGATCTACGGCAGGTCCGCTCGAGCGGGCTAGCCACAAGCGCAACCTTTTGACTTCAGGGTCGGATTTATACTTTTTGAACTCGTAAGCGCCCAGGATGGCCCCTTCAGCCAGGGCATAGCTGGCTTCCTTCTTGCCAAACTTCTCGGCCAAGAAGGTCTCGGTGACGGCTTCTTTGAAGCCTAGCTTGGCGACGGCCGCCACCAGCTTGGCCCCGGCCTTGCGTACCGTCTCGAGGCTCACCCCGCGTTTTTTGGCCCCCAGCCCGAAGAGCATCACGAACTCCGGCTCGCCTCCTCCCGGGGCCGACACCGGCAACAGCAAGGTTTCGCCAAAATCCCCGCGAAACTTGAGTTCCTCCATCATTTGGCTGATCTGTTCCCTTGCCGGCAGGCGCTGGCCCCCCTCGGTAAGTTCGCCTCCCCACACGCCGACTACCCGCAAACGGGCGGGAATTTCCTCGACATACCTCCGCGCGGATTTCAAACGAATTTCCATACGGCAGCGAATATACCACGGGGTGAGCTGAAAAAACCATGGACGTTTGCTGAGAAGAGCGAGAAAATCGCATAAAACAAAGTATGCCAGCCAGCTCCTCGGGTACAGCTTTAGGGGTCGCTGCACAAAACTCATCCCGCCGTGGCAGAATGGTCGGGATGAAAACGCTTGGTGGTTCGGCCGCCCTCGAGGGCGTCATGATGAAATCCCCGGAAGCTTGGGCCCTAGCGGTGCGGCTTCCGGACGGCCAAATCCACGTGGAGCGCCACGAGGAAGTGGGGATCGCGCAAAGGTACAAGTGGGCCCGCTGGCCTTTTTTGCGGGGGATCGTGGCCCTCTTCGACTCCTTGCAGGTCTCTTACCGGGCCCTCTCGCGCAGCGCCGAGCTGGCCGGGGAGGAAGATGAGCAGCTCTCGCGGGGGGCCCTCTACACCACCATGGCCGTATCGCTGGCGGTGAGCATCGCGGTGTTTATCGTACTGCCGGGGTTTTTATCGGGTTTGCTGATCAACGCCGCCCAGCACCCGGTGGTTTACAACCTGGTGGCTGGCGTGATCAAGGCCGCCATCTTGGTTGGTTATCTGCTTTTTATCGGCCGGATCCCGGACATCCAGCGCTACTTCATGTACCACGGAGCCGAGCACAAGGCCATCGCCGCTTACGAGCGGGGGCTGGAACTTACCGTGGCCAACGTGCGGGCTCAGCCCGCCTATCATCCCCGCTGCGGCACCACCTTTATCGCCTTTGTGATCCTGGCCAGCGTGGTGGTATATAGCTTTATCCCCAACCCCGACAGCCTGGCCTGGCGGCTTTTGGGCCGGGTGGTGCTCCTGCCGGTGGTGGCGGGGCTGGCTTTTGAGCTTTTGCGTTGGTCGGCCACGCACTCCGACCCCATTTCCAAATTGCTCCGGGCCATCGGCTTCCGCTTCCAGATGCTCACCGTCAAGGAGCCCACCGACGATATGATCGAGGTCTCAATCGCCAGCACCAAGGCGGCGCTCGAAAAGGCCTCTGCCCAGCCGGTTCCGGTGGCGTGAGGCGGTCGGTAGCTCGATGCGGAAGCACGCTATACGCAATACGCGACTTACGTCGTACGCCATACGCAAAACGCCAGACGCTAAACGCGGGGGTTTTTTGTACACCCAGAGGTAGATTCCCTATCGGGACCGGCGGAGCCGGTACACCTAGAGGTAGATTCCCTGCGTTCGACGTACGACGTAGGACGCGCTACGCCTGACGTGTGGTCAGCCCACCGGGGCATTGGAAGTGTGCTCTACTTCCTAAAGCTATCGAGTACACTTAACCCTTGTGGGCAAGGGGCGCGTGCTCGTGGCGATGTCCGGGGGAGTAGATTCCTCGGTCTCGGCGGCGTTGCTCAAGGAGCAGGGCTATGAGGTGATCGGGGCCATGATGCGTTTCTGGCCCGACAATAAGAGGGATGACTGTTTCGAAACCTGTTGCTCGCCCGACGCTGCTTACGAAGCCAGGCGGGTGGCGGATATCGTAGGCATTCCTTTCTACCTTCTTGACTACCGCGAGGAGTTCCAGGAGAAGATTATCAACCCCTTTATCGCCGGGTATGCGTCGGGGGAGACACCCAACCCCTGTGTGCACTGCAACACCCGGGTCAAGTTTGACTCGTTGCTCAAAAAGGCCCGCATGCTGGGCTGCGATTTTGTGGCGACCGGGCATTACGTGATCCGTGAAGGGAACGCCCTCTTCCGCGGCGACCCCAAAAAGGATCAAACCTACTTTCTCTGGGGCACTCCCAAAGAGGCCATCCCGCACATGATGTTTCCGGTGGGGCACCTGGAGAAGCCCCAGGTGCGGGCCATCGCCGAGCGCTTCGGCCTGCCGACGGCCAAGAAGCCCGAGAGCCAGAACATTTGCTTCGTGCAGGGAGACTTGAAGGAGTTCCTGAGCACTCACCTCACCGCCAAGCCGGGGCCCTTAGTAGACCTCGAGACCGGCGAGGTGATCGGCGAGCACGCGGGGGCGCAGTTCTACACCGTGGGCCAGAAGAAGGGGTTGGGACTCTTCAAGACCCACCTCGAGCGCTACGTGGTGCGGGTGGATGTGGCTGCCAACGAGGTCATCGTGGGGCCGCGGGAGGCGTGCTTGTGGAGCGGCCTCGAGGCTCGAGAGGTCAACCTGCTGGTCGAGCCGGAGGAACTGCCCGAGACGCTCGAGGTGCAAGTGCGCTACCGCACCAGGCCCGTGCGGGGGAAGGTTGAACGCCTTGGGGATGGACGCATGACCGTTCGCCTCGCCGAGCCGCAGTTCGCCGTGACCCCCGGGCAGAGCATGGTGCTCTACCAGGGGGATCGCCTGCTGGGGGGCGGGTTCATCCACAAGCCGCTGTATAACGGGCTCGAGGAGAAGCGCGCCCTCGTTGCTGGATAATCCACCTACCCGATAAGGGAGGATTTTGGCCGACCTGACCCATCCAGCGGCTGCGCTTGACTAAATACTATATAAGTAGTTTTATTAAGGCATGCTACCAGAGCTTTCCCTGGACCGTACCAGCCCGATCCCGCTCTCTGAGCAAATCCGCAGCCAACTTCGCTTGCTGATCGTTGCTGGGCAGTTGAAGCCGGGCGAACTGCTCCCCACCATCAAGGAACTAGCAAGGCGGCTCAAGGTCAATCCCAACACGGTCTCGGAGGTGTATTCCAGCTTGGAGAGCCAGGGTTACCTAAGCGGCCACAAGCGTGGGGGGACTCGGGTATCACAGAATCCACCCGCGCTCGAGCCGCAGGAAGTCCTGGCATTGCAGCTATCGGCCCGGCTGGCCCGTGAAGCTTGTCGCCTCGGCTTATCTCCAGCCCAGATGGCCCGCTGGATCACAGCTCAGGTCGCGCTTCTAGTGCAGCCCCAAATAAAAGTGGCTGCACTAGGAAATACTGCGACCCAAGCCCAGCGCTGGGCGGAGCGGGTTCAGGCCTGGCTGGGGGAGGAAGCTCAGGTGGACCCGGTAGCTTTGGGAGAGGGCCTAGACTCTGGATATTTGTTCGTCGCGGTCGAGCCGCAGATGCTCCACCCGGCGCGCTCGTTTATCCCGGCTGTAGCTCGTCCGAACCGCTGGCGCAGCCTACCCGCTTGGGCTCGAGCCTATTACGAAGGCCCCCAGGGAGCCGATTGAGTGCCCTGTGCAAGGCTTATGAATCTGGGCTGAGCTACCGATAAGGCATGACCCTATAGGAAAGGAGAGCTCCGCAATGAAGGAAATCAGCGACCCCCAGAGCCCCGAATACTTCCTAGAAAGCTTTCCCCGGGAGGATTTCCCTCGGTACCGCTGGGTAGAACGCCCCTCGAGTTTGCCGTTGCAGGCTTGGACTACCGAGACTACCCACCGCGACGGACAACAAGGTGGCCTACCGCTCACGCCCGAACAGGGCTTACGGATCTACGACCTGTTGTGCCGCTTCACCAGAGGTTCGGGGGCCATCCGCCAGGCTGAGTTCTTCGTGTACCGTGCAGCCGACCGCTTTATACTCCAAGGCGCTTTGGAGCGCTACCGCTCGGGGGCGCCTATCGAGCCCACCACCTGGATCCGAGCTGCGGCCAAGGACGTGGCCCTCATCAAGAGCTTGGGCGTGCGCGAGACCGGGATGCTGGCTTCGGCCTCGGATTACCACACCTTCCACAAGTTCAAACCCGGCGGGCGTAACCAGGCTGCTAAGGTTTACCTCGAGGCTGTCCAGATGGCCCTTGACGCGGGGATTCGGCCCCGGCTCCACCTCGAGGACGCCACCCGGGCCCCCTTGGAGTTCATGCTGCCTTTAGTCGAGAACGCCTTGGAACTCGCCGAGCCTTACCGAGTGCGTCCCAAGTTCCGGGTCTGCGACACGATGGGCCTAGGCCTGCCCTATGACGACGTGGCCCTGCCCCGAAGCATCCCCCGCCTCTTCCGAGAGTTGCGCAAACTGGGGCTCGAGCCGGAGGACCTGGAGTTTCACCCCCACAACGACACCGGCCTCATCGTGGCGAACTGCTTAGCGGCGATCCGCGAGGGCTGTGCGGTGATCAACGGCACCACCCTAGGCAAGGGGGAGCGCACCGGGAACGCCCCCTTGGAGCAAGTTTTGCTGCACTTGATCGGGATGGGTTACTTTCCCGAAGACCGACCGGACTTCACCGTCCTGGGCGAACTGGCCGAACTCTACGCCGCAATGGGCGAGCCGTTACCTGCCAAGTATCCGCTTTATGGCAGAGATGCCCACCGTACCCGCGCCGGGATCCATGCCGACGGGCTCAACAAATTTTGGTGGATGTACGCCCCTTTTGACGTGCCGAAGCTGTTGGGGAGGCCCCTCGAGGTCTCGCTCACCAAGGAGTCTGGCCTGGCGGGGTTGATCTTCCTGATCCGCCAACATCTGGGGATTGAACTCGCCAAGGATAACCCTGGCCTGCAAGCCCTCCACGCTTGGGTCATGGAGCAGTTTGAGGCCGGGCGGCAAACCGCCATCGAGTGGGAAGAGCTCGAGCCCAAGGCCAAAGAGTATCTCAGCGTCGGGGCTTAGGTTCCCGAAGGAAAGCCCCTCGCGTAACCCGGTCGGCCCCGGGGAGCTGCCGCTTGCCCCTACGGTATGCTGGAGCCATGACCGAACAGCTCGTGGCCTCCGCCGACCTCGAGGACTGGCTGAGCGAGGCCTTGCAGCAGCGCACCCGTAGTTTCCAAGACGAACTGGGGACCACTTATGCTTACCTCGAGGGGGCCTACGGCGGGGAAACCCTGCTTTTGTGGCTGCCTGGAGGTATCTTGAGTAGGGTGTTGCCGGCCTTGTTGCCCCTAGACCTCAAGGGCCGCATGGTGCTGGCCATAGACGCCTCGCCGGGACACGCGGTCCCCTTCGCACGGGCCTTGTATTGGGTGGCTCCCCGCCGGGCCCTGGTAGTGCAGCCCGAGCATTCCGGGTTGGGCTTTCGTACCCCCGGCCAAAAGGAGATCGCTGAGGGAGAGTGGGTACCCTGGTCGGATGCACGACCGGCCCGTACCCTGCGGGTGATGGCCCCTACCGGGGTGGAGTACCTCGAGACCCGCTGTTATCCCCCCTTTGAAGCCGATTCCCTGCACCCGAATTTTCCCGAGATCCCTGGCCCGCACCTCCTCGGGGCGGGCTGGAAGCAAGGGATACCCACCTACGGGCTTGGTTTGGTAGGCTTATCGGAGAGCTTAGGTGCCCTCCTCGGGTCCTGGGGGCTCCTTAAGGAGAGTGGATGGAAAGTCTGACCAACGCCCAAGGCTACTTGCTTGCAGCCCTCTTTACCATCGGCGCGGTGCTGGTGACCGCCCTGATCTACCTGGCCATCAACCCCCGCAGCGTGGCGACCAAGAGTGAATCCGCCGATCTGCGCTATATCGGTTTCGCCCTGCTGTTGATTATCCTCTCGGCGGGGACGATTGCCTCGCTCCTGTACCTGGGTAAGCTGGGGCTAGAGATGCCCAAGCTCTAAAGACTACAGGCTTTTACGCCGATTTCCCGCTGGCTGGGGTTTCCAGGTATTGAAGATCGGCCTCGAGCTGGTGCTGAACATACTCGAGTACCGGCCTCCACTCGTACGGCCAGCGGCTTTTGAGGAATTCCAAGCAGGGCAGAATCTCTTTGCGGATCAGCGTGGCTTCCTGGATGCGGCGGCGCTTTCCTCCTTTGGCCGCGCTCAGGGCCAAGGCCTCGAGCCGGCGCACCCAGCAGGTACGGGCCACCCCTCCGGTGGCTTCACACAACAGCCCGGGAGTTCCAGGGCAACGTTGGGTGAGCTCGGCCTGGGCGCCGGCAAGTTCGGGGTGGCCGAGCAGGGCAGGCCCCATCGGCCCGGCAAATAAAGCGGCGAGCCGCCGGTAGCGCCGTTTACGGGAGCGACGGATCCAGGCCTCGCCTTGCATAGCCTTAGGCTAGCTCGAGCGAGGGGGGATAAACGTCCTAGAGCCCGCCAGGACTTGAGAAGGCCAGCCGTGAAAGACGGCGGAAGCGGGGCAAAACTCCAGCGTTTGGGCAGCAGGACAAAGCCCTTCTTGGCCTCTGCAAGATGCCTTCCCCAGCAGCGGCCTGCTCGGCGACTTGCGCTTCTCGGGGTTGGACGGTAAGGCCGCACTGGGCTGAGCCTCACGACCCGCTAATAGCCGTAGGGTCTCGCCAATCCTCGAATACCCCCAGCGCCGGTGCGCACCAGCCAGCGCAGGGTGTACTTGCGCCCTGTTGCATTCAAAAGGCCCCCCCCTCATCGCGCACGTCCGAGGGGTACGGTCTATGCTGTCCCCCTTCGCTTCGAATAGGTTCTTACCAGCCTCTAGAGCATCCCGGCGCAGCACAGGGTCTCGTTGTCGGGGTGGGGGAGAGCAGAAGCACCCGGCCGGTGGCCAAGAAGGCCGGCACTTGGGGCAGGGCCGTTACCTTGGGGGTGTAGCTGAGGCCGGGAACATTAATAGGGCGAGCAGCAACAAGACCAGCAGCCCGTAGCGTGTCTTGAACCGCCTGCGCACGAGCCCCTACTGCAGGGGGTGGGCCTCGAGAACCATAGGCTTGGAAATTGGCGGATGAACGAGCTCACCCACCCGCTCATAGGCATATTGGATGCTCTGCCAGAGGGCCTCTTCGTCTTCCTCGGTAGGGTTGGCCAGGTAGATCCAGCCAGGGTAGTGAGGGTGAGGCCGAACCGCCTGGCTGTGGAAGCGGAAATCGGGATGAGGCTGCAGGCCATAGATTATCCCACCCGACTCCACAACTTCTAGAAAAAGCGCGCCGGGTTTGTGGAGAGAGCCCCGGTAAAAGCGCTCGGTGGAACCCTCGAGCTCAACCTCCACCTCTTTCAGGCTATAGGCCAGATGCAACAGGCGCTCGTTCAGGTCGAACATGGCAGCCTCCTCTGGCCCAACTCTGCGCCTGAAGGGTAAAAACACCGTAAAGGTTGGTAAAGGATTAGCTGGCTTCAGCTCCTTGACGGCCTTCTCCGGTAACGTTCAGACCGTACCATCGACATCCTCCCTGTCGCCTTGCCACGAGGAGAGTCCAGGGGTTCTTATTCGCTCTTGGGTGGGTGGCTGCAACCTGATCCCTCTTTGGACTGGCCATCATTTTGAGGTTCGTGTTCGTCCTGGGCGGCCCTACTCCTCAAAATCTTCAGCGCCGCTGCTACTTCCTCCCCACGCAGGTAAAGGATCCCCCGTATCCCATCCGGGCTTAGAGCGGTGGCTTCAAACCGCGCCCGGGGAAGAGCTTTTCCTAGGGACTGCCAGAGGGCCTCTTCGGGTAGGACGACCTCCACTGCCAGCTCCTGTCCCCTGACGATGACTGAATCCATAAGGCGAGCATTGGGGAGGCGGATCTCGCCCGAGGCTCCTCGCAACACGGCGTGGAAAAGTGTCACATCCTGCACTTCTCCCCGGTATTCTACCCCGCCATAAGCCCAGGAGCGCACACGGATATACTCTCCCACACGGAAAGCGCCGGAGAGCATGAGGACGATTCCGGAAAGCACGTTAGAGAGCGTAGCCTGAGCCGCCAGACCCACCACCGCACCGGCTACTGCCCCCCCAGCGAGCAGGGCAGTGGGGTGATATCCCGCTGCCGAGAGGCCCAGCAGCAAGACCAACAAGTAACCCACCACTTCCAGAAGCCGCACCCCTCCGGTCAGATGCGCCAGGCCCAGGCGTCGCAGAGCCCGGTGTCCAATGCCAGCTAGGGCGTAGACCAACATCACACCGCCTATCACGAACGTCGCTGCCAGATAAGGGGTCACCCGCTTCAGACCCAGATCCTCTACCAGAGGAGGCAGGGTCAGGAGCAGCCCCAATCCTAGAGCTAGGTACAGTAGATATTGCCGCACACAACTCCTTTTGTTCTACCTCAGCGCAGGGTAGGCATACTGTTGGAAGTCCCCTAAGTGGTATGGCCCGCCTGGGCGATATGCTACGAGCGTTGGGGCGGCGGGGGGCACCAGAGCCCTAGCGGGCCAGGCTGTAGAGCAAGACCCCCAGCACCCAGAGCGTAACCCCAACAAAGATTACGTCGCGCTGCCGAGCGAAGAGCACCGCCGAGAGGGCTACCCGTAGCACAGGGGTCAGCACCAGGAGCAACAGGCCCAGCTGGATCAGATGCTTGGGCCGGGCCTCCTCGGCCCCCTGCCAGATGCCCAGCAGCGAGCGCAAAGAGGCGGGCTCCCCCCTAAAGACCGAATAGCTTACGCTCTGGCCACCGTGAGTTGCGAGCTCTATCAGGCCCCCGGCCAGAACCACCACCCCGGCCACCAAAACCCCCGCCCGCAGCAGATACCCCAGCACTACCTCCATGGCCCGGTCGTTCACAGTCCACCCCGCAGGCCCTGGTAAATCATCTGTATCCCCAACAGAGAAATCACCCCCACAAAAAGCAGTCGTAGCCGCGCCGGGGCGGCTCTGGTCAGGATACGCGCCCCCAACAGCGAGCCCAGGAGCACGCCCAACATGACCGGCATGGCCAGCAGGGGGTCGATATAGCCTCGGCTCAGGTAGACGCCTGCGCTGGCCGCGGCGGTCACCCCGATCATAAAGTTGGAGGTGGTGGTGGAGACCTTGTAGGGCAGGCCCATCACCCGGTCCATGGCCAGCACCTTTACTGCCCCCGAACCGATGCCCAAGAGCCCCGAGAGCATCCCGGCCACCCCCATCAAGCCGAACCCCCCGAGTACGCGCTGCACTTTGTAGGGCTGGAGGCCCTGGGGGGTAGGGTAGGCACCCTCCAGCCGCAATCGCACGGCCAAGGGGTCGGAGGGCGCGGAGATGGGCTGCTCGTCTTTGTGGCGATCCTGGAAGCTCTGGTAGGCCGAGTACAGCAGCATCAGGCCAAACACGGTAGCGATCCAGCTTTTGGGAAGGATCCCCACTAGATAAGCCCCCAACAGGGCCCCTGCGGTGGTGGCTACTTCCAGAAACATCCCGATGCGCAGGTTGGAGTACCCCTCCCGCACATAGGCCGAGGCGGCCCCACTCGAGGTCGCGATCACCGAGACCAGCGAGGCCCCCAGGGCGTAGGGCAGATCTACTTTGAAGCCCAGCACCAGCAGCGGCACCAGAATCACCCCACCCCCCAGCCCGGTGAGGGCCCCCACCCCTCCGGCCAGTAGACTGCCCAGGAACAGGAGGAGGGAGAGTTGAAGCTCGCTCATGAGGACAGGGATATTCTAAGGGAATCGCGGTTTTACGGCACGGGTACCAAAATCGTCCGCTCATCAAGGCATCCGATCTTCACCTTTACCCAACCTTTACGGTTCTGGTAATAGCTTGTCTCTATGAACACCCCCCAACAACCTTCCACCCTGGTCATCCTGGGCGCCACCGGTGATCTCACCCGCCGCCTGCTGATGCCCGCGCTCTACCGCCTGCATGCTCTGGGCCACCTCGAGGGCCTCTCCATCGTAGGGTACGCGGTAGAGGGCTGGAGCCGGGAGGAGTTCGTGGCCCACCTGGAAGAGGGCCTGCGGCAGTTCGTCCTGGGCTTCGACACCGCGCGGTGGGGGGCTCTGGCGGCGCGGATCGACTACTGCTCGGGCGACCTCAGCGCGGAAAACCTGAGCGTATTGAAAGGACGCCTGACCCCCTCAGCGGTGTTCTACCTGGCCCTGCCTCCCAACCTCTTCGGCCTGGCCGCGGAGGGGCTGGGGCAGGCCGGGCTGAGTCGGGAAGAGGGAGGGTACCGCCGCCTGGTGGTGGAGAAACCCTTCGGGTACGACCTCGCCTCTGCGGAAGCCCTGCACGCCCAGATCCACCACTTCTGGGCTGAGAAGCAGGTCTACCGCATCGACCACTTCCTGGGCAAGGAGACGGTACAGAACCTGCTGGTCTTCCGCTTTGCCAACCGCTTTTTGGAGCCTATTTGGAACGCCCAGCACATCGCGCAGGTGCAGATCACCTACGCCGAAACCCTGGGGCTGGAGGGTCGCTGGCGCTACTACGATCAGGCCGGGGCCTTACGCGACATGCTGCAAAACCACCTGATGCAGCTGTTTACCCTGGTGGCTCTCGAGCCCCCCTCGATCTGGGACGCCGAGGTGCTGCGCGAGCACAAGGTGGAGGTGCTGCGCGCGGTGCGGCCCATCCCAGCGGAACAGGTGGACAGTTTCGCGGTGCGGGGGCAGTACACCGCCGGAAGCTTGAGGGGCCAGGAGGTGCCGGGGTATGTGCAGGAAGCGCACATCCCCCCCACCTCCACCACCGAGACCTTTGCCGCCCTCAAGCTTTTTGTGGACAACTGGCGCTGGCGCGGGGTGCCTTTTTACCTGCGCAGCGGCAAACGGCTTTGCGCCGACTACGCCGAGGTGGCGGTGCAGTTCCATGAGGTGCCCGCCCGGTTCTTCGGGCCCAAGGCGCCGGGGAGCAACTGGCTGGTCTTTCACATGCAGCCCCGCAAATCCCTCGAGCTCCAAGCCTGGGCCAAGATCCCGGGGCTTGCGCTCGAGGCCCAGCCGGTAGCCCTCGAGGCCCCCTACGAGCAGCCGGGCGAGGCCTCCTACTCAGCCTACGAAGGGCTTTTGTTGGATGCTTTGCAAGGCGATCAGGCCCACTTCCTGCGCTTCGATGAGGTGGAGTGGTCCTGGCGCATTCTGGAGCCGGTGCTCCAGGCCTGGAAGAGCGGTCAGCCTGAACCCTACCCTGCCGGATCGGAAGGGCCGGCGGGGATGGCCCGGCTGATGGACGAGGGCCACGTTTGGCGGCCCTTAGGAGGTGAGTGATGGAGGCTTTTGGCGCGCCGGGCATCTCCCCTACCTGGGCCAGCAGCAGCAAGGATCTCATCGGCACAGCCCTGGGCCCCAGCCGCATCTGGTTCACCCTGGGCTATGGCATCCTCAACGAGGTGTTCTGGCCCTCCACCGGCGAGCCACAGATCCGCGATCTGGGCTTCATTGTGGCCCGGGAAGGGGCCTGGTACGAGGTCAAGCGGGTGCAGCGCTATACCCTCTCGACCCCGGCCCCCGAGGTGCCCCTGCCGCGGGTGGTGCACCGGGGCGAGGGGTACACCCTCGAGCTGGAGTTTCTGGTCGATCCCAACCGCGACGTGGTGCTGGTGCGCTACCGGCTGGAAGGGGAGGGCTTCCGGCTTTATCCGCTGCTGGCCCCTCACCTGGGCAGCAGCGGCCACGACAACACTGCCTGGGTGGAGGGCTCGGTTGTCTATGCCCAGAAAGGGAGCGTGGCGCTCGCGCTCCTGTCCGAGCCGGGATTTGCCCGGGCCAGCGCGGGTTTTGTGGGCTTTTCCGACGGCTGGCAGGACTTCCACCGGAACGGGGCCATGACCTGGAGCTTCAGCCGGGCCGCGGAGGGCAACGTGGCCCTGATGAGCGAGCTGTTAGCCCCCGAGGGGGTGCTGGCGCTGGGGTTCGCCGAGACCCCCGAGGGGGCCCAAACCCTGGCCCGCTCGAGCCTGGCCGAGGGCTACGGGGCGGTGCGGGCCCGCTACCTGGAGGGCTGGGAGGCCTGGGCTAGGGGGCTACGAATCGAGGGAGAGAGCCCTGAGCTCACCCGGATGGCCCGCACCTCGGCCATGGTGCTGCGGGTGCACGAGGATGCGACCTACCCCGGGGCAGTGGTGGCCAGCCTCTCCACCCCCTGGGGTGCCTCCCACGACGACCCCGGCGGCTACCACCTGGTCTGGCCGCGCGACGCGGTGGAGGCCGGGCTGGCCCTTCTGGCGGCGGGCCAGGTGCAGGACGCCCGGCGGATGCTGGCCTACCTCATGGCCACCCAGCGGCCCGATGGAAGCTGGCCGCAGAACTTCTACCCCGACGGGCGGCCCTACTGGCAGGGCCTCCAGCTCGACGAGGTGGCCCTGCCGGTGCTGCTGGCGGTGCGCTTGGCAGAAGCGGGGGGGCTTTCCGAAGGGGTCCCGGTGAGGCGGATGGTGCAAAAGGCCCTCCGCTTTATCGCTCGCAACGGCCCCTACAGCCCCCAAGATCGCTGGGAGGAGAACGCCGGGGCCAACCCCTTCACCCTGGGAGTGCAGGTGGCCGCGCTGGCGGCAGGGGCGGATTTTTTGCCGGAGCCCGACCGAAGCTACGCCCTCTCGCTGGCCGATGCCTGGAACGCCCGCATCGAGGAGTGGACCTACGTAGAGGGCACTGCGCTGGACCGGCGCTATGGGATCCGCGGGCACTACGTGCGTCTTTCACCCCCGGGGGAGACCGCCCTGAGAGGCCGGATCGTGCTGGCCAACCGCCAGGGGGAGGCCCTGTCCGCCCGGGAGCTTTTGGGGCTGGAGTTCCTATATCTGGTGCGGCTTGGGCTGCGCTCCCCCGAGGATCCGCGCATTCGGGAGACGGTGCGGCTGGTAGAGGCCCTCCTGCGGGTGGAGCTCCCTACCGGGATCTTCTACCACCGCTACAACGAAGACGGCTACGGGGAGCACGCTGACGGGAGCCCCTTCGACGGCTGGGGGATCGGGCGGGCCTGGCCCTTGCTGGCTGGGGAGTGGGGGCACTACGCCCTCCTGGCGGGCGAAGACCCTCTCCCTTACCTCCAGGCCATGGTCCGATCGGCGAGCCCCGGGGGGATGATCCCCGAGCAGGTCTGGGACAGCCCGCCGATCCCCGAACGGGGCCTGTTCCCCGGGCGGCCCAGCGGCAGCGCGATGCCTTTGGTCTGGGCCCACGCCGAGTACCTCAAACTTTTCTTGGCTTTGCAGCAGGGTCATCCCAGCGAGTGGCTCGAGGGGGTAGCCCAACGCTACCAAAGCCCCCGTCCTCCCCAGATCCTGCACTGGCGCCCCGACACCCCCTATCGGGCGATCCTCCCCGGACAAACCCTCTGGGTAGAGGCGGCATGGCCCTTCACTTTGCACTTTGGTTTTGATGGCTGGCACGGGGTACAGGAACGGCAAGCCGCCGAAGTGGGTTTGGGTTGTTTTGGGGTTCAGCTCGAGCCTGCGCTGCTTCGGGGCCACCGTTCGCTCGAGTTCACCCGGCGCTTCGAGGAGGGTTGGGAAGGGCAGGACTACGAGGTGATGCTCCAAGAGGAGTGAGAGGCAAGTCCGGTACGCTTGAAAGGTGAAACCTACACGGCCAGTTTACCCCCGTGACCTAACAGACGTGGAGTGGGCCATACTGGAGCCCTTGATCCCGGCCCCCAAACCCGGGGGCCGTCCCGCCACGGTACCGAGGCGCGAAATCGTTAGCGCCATTCTCTACGTCCTAGGTCACGCGAAGCGTACCTTGCAAACGGCATCAAGTGGCGGGCCATGCCCCACGACCTGCCCCACTGGTCCACGGTCTATCCCTACTTCCGCAAGTGGCAGAAGGAGGGGGTTTGGGAACGGGTAACGCCAGCCCTGGTCCGCCGGGACCGGGAGCGAGAAGGGAGGCACGCCTCTCCCAGCGCCCGGGTTATGGACAGCCAGTCGGTGGTCACGCGAAGCGTATCTTGAAGACCAGGGAAAAAGGGGGCCCCGGGGAAACGCCAGGTAGTGACGGACACTGGGGGTCGCCCTTGGTCCACCCGGCCAACGGGCATGACCGGTGGGGCGGGAAGGTGCTCTTGGAGGGGCTAGATCCTGTTTACTGGCCAAGGGTGCGGGAGGGGGAGGAGGTGCCGGAGATTCCGCGGGAGAGGGGGTTCAAGCCCTTGCCCAAGCGGTGGGTGGTGGAGCGGACGTTGGCGGGGTTGGGTAGGAACCGGCGCTTGAGCAAGGACTATGAAGAGCGGCCTGAGGTGAGCGTGGCGTTTTTTCGCCGAGCGAAGCGAGGGGTGGTCTGGGTCTACCTGGGCATGCTACGCTTGTTGGTGAAAGCGTGTATACTCGGGGCACCATGCCCCGCATGACCATCGAAATTGACGAAGCTCTGCTGGAAGAGGCCCGCCGGGTGCTAGGGGTACGCACCAAGCGGGAGGCCATCGAGCGGGCCTTGCAGGAACTGGTGCGCCAGCAGCGCCGCCGGGGCATCCGGGCCCACGCCGGGCGGGTGGAGCTCGAGCTCACCCAGGAAACCCTACGCGCGCTGCGGGAGTCCCGCTAGTGGCCCGCATTTTGGTAGATACCCCGGCCTGGATTGAGTTTTATCATCCCAAGGGTGCCCGCCAAGTCAAGCAAGCCCTGGGTAACGCCCTGGAGGTACATGAGATCGCGGTTTTAGCGCCGATTACCGTGGAACTCCTGTCCGGCGCGAAGAGCGAAAAAGACTACGGTCTTCTCGCTACCGACCTGCAGGCCCTGCCCTGACTACCCTTGGGCAACGAAGAGGCGGGGGTGGCTGGCAAGCTGGCCTTCACACCGGCCCGTTCCGGCCAGCGGGTCCCCACGGTGGACTTGCTGATCGCCGCAGCGGCTTTGGTGCATGGCTGCGAACTGTGGCACTTTGGCGATGCCCATTTTGCGACCATCGCGGGCCATAGCCCCCTGCAAGAACACAATCTCAAAAACGCTTTAGATATCCCATAAAGTGACGACTCCCCGTTCTGCGCCGCGCCGTGGTGCGGCGCAGGGCTTCACCTGTCGAAGGAAGCTCATCTCCGGCAAGTTGAAGCTGGATTTGAGCCCTTTGCTATCGGTAAATGTGGGGTGCCTGATTTTGTTTGGCCATCGCGCTTGCCTTTTTTACCGAACTTAAACCGTACCCACCTACCCTTTGGCTGTGCTTGCGGATGCAAGCCGAGGAGAAACAGCCATGAAGAACACAGTGTTCAAAACCTCTAGCCTGCTGGCGGTGGCGGTGCTTTCCGGCTCGGCTTTGTGGTTCGCCCTTAGCCGAGGGCAACCCAGCACCGCCCCCAGCCCGGCCCCTAGCACGCTCCAGGGCCTTCTGCCCGACGAGCGCAACACCGTGGAGATCGCCCAGTCGGCCAGCGAGGGGGTGGTCTACATATCGGTGCGCAGCAATCCGGCTGCTAGCCTCCCGGATGGCCTCCAGCCCTTCGCCCCTTTCTTGCAGCCTCAGCCCCAGCAGGGCACCGGCTCGGGGTTCGTGCTGGATAAGCAGGGGCATATCCTGACCAACTACCACGTGGTGCAAGGGGCCAACCAGATCACGGTGCGCTTCAAGGACAGCCCCAAGACCTATCCCGCCAAGGTGCTGGGAACCGCCCAGGCCCTCGACCTGGCGGTGATCCAGGTACAGGCTCCGGCCAACCTGCTCAAGCCCCTTACCCTGGGCAACTCCGACCGGGTGCTGGTGGGTGAAAAGGCCATCGCCATCGGGAATCCCTTCGGGCTGGAATATAGCGTCTCGACCGGCATCGTCTCGGCGGTGCGGCGCAACCCAGGGGCAGTGGACGCGCTGGTACCCACCCTGATCCAAACCGACGCAGCCATCAACCCCGGCAACTCCGGCGGGCCTCTGCTCAACTCGAGCGGCGAAGTTATCGGCATCAACACCGCCATCCTCTCGCCCTCGGGGCAGTTTGGCAACCCGCAGAACGCCGGGGTAGGCTTCGCCATCCCCATCAACCTGGCCAAGCAGTACCTGGGTCAGCTCGAGGGAGGCAAAAACATTACCGACAAAGAAATCCTGGCCTCTCGCCCGCGCCTGGGGGTCTCGGTGGTGCCCTTGGCGGCCTACAGCCCCCAGATTCTCCAAGCCAACAACCTGCCCCAAGAGGGCCTGATGATCCAAAGCGTAGAGAAGGGTTCCCCTGCGGAAAAAGCCGGCCTGAGAGCGCCCACTCGGTTCCTCCAGGTACAATCCCCGGATGGCGCCGTGCAGCAGCTGGGGCTCAACGGGGACATCATCCTGGAAGCCAACGGTAACCCTGTCCAGGACGTAAACGATCTGCGAGGAGTGCTGGAAGCGGCGAACAACCGACCCGTTACCCTCAAAGTCTGGCGCGAGGGCCAAACCCTCAACGTCTCGGTGACGCCGCAGATCATAGCGAGCAACTGATGACCACCAACAGCTTGTTGACGTCCTCCCGCGGCTAAAGGCCGCGGGATTTCGGCGTCGGTACAGAGATTTCCTTTCGCCAGCGCGACCCGCATCGCCGCCATCTGGCTATTGCCAGGAAACATCGCCCCACGCCTCATTGGAGCGCTTCGTTCCACTGCCCATCGCCAAGCGGTGGCCAGGTACGCTTGCCCACCCCGCTGTCGGCCTTTATGGGGAAGCTTAGAGGGAGGTGTTGGACGAACTCACCGATGAACTCGATCTGCCCAACCGCCAGCGGCTGTGACAGCGGGCTCATGATGCGTCAAAGTCCGGCAGCTCCAACCGGGCCAGCAGCCCCCCCTCAGGGGCCCGCTCCAGCCTCAGGCGACCCCCGTGCTGCTCGGCGATGGCCATGACCAGGCTCAGGCCCAGCCCGGCCCCCCGCACCCCCTGGGTGCCCGCCCCGCGCTGAAAGGGCTGCAAAAGGCGCTCGAGCTGCTCGGGGGGAATGCCTGGCCCCTCGTCGGCCACCTCCACCACCGCTAGCCTCCCCTCGCGCCGGGTGCGCAGCCAGACCCGTCCGCCCACTGGCCCGTACTTGATAGCGTTGGAGAGCAGGTTGGCGATGGCCGTGCGCAGGGTGAGGGAGTGGCCCCGGTAGGGGGTGGGCTCGAGCTGCAGCACCACCCTCACCTGCCGCTCCTTGGCCAACCCCTCCAGCGACTCCAAGGCCTCCAGCGCCAGCAGGTCGAGCTCCACCTGTTGCCGCTCGACCGGCGACTGGGTGTGGGCCAGCAGCAGGAGGGCCTCGATGACCTGGGCCAGGTCTTCGGCGGTGCGGGCAATCTCCGCCAGGGCTTCGCGGTATTGTTCAGGGGAGCGGGGCCGCTCCAGGCTCAAGCTGGCCCTTCCCTTTAGCAGGCTCAACGGGGTGCGCAGTTCGTGAGCTGCGGCCAGGGCGAAAGCCTTCTCGCGCTCGATGGTGCGCTCGAGGCGGGCCAACATGGCGTTGAAGGTACGGGTCAGGCGGGCCATTTCGTCTTTACCGGGGCTCTCGGGAACCCGCCGCCCATAACGCCCCGAGGCGGCGATCTGGGCCGCCAGGCGGGTGACCTGATCCACCGGGCGCAGGGCGCGGTCCGCCAGCACGTAGCCGGCCCCCAGCCCCAGTAGCAGCAGCAGCGGAAGGGTGAGCAGCAACAGCCGCTGCGCGCGCCCGATGCTGCGGCTGGTCTCAAGCTCCGAACGCATGGCCTGTACCAGGCTGCCATCGGCTAAGATTTCGCCGTAGATGCGGGTATTCCCCACGGTGCTGAAACCGGGCGCTGGGGCAGGGCGTACCGGGGGAACCCCGTAGCTTTCGATCAGGGCACCTTGAGCACTGTAGACCAGCAGCACCGTAGCCCCCGGTAGGCGGGTCAGAAACAGCTCGATGGTACCCGCGGCTCGGGGCTTGTCGTGGTCAAGTTCACTCGCCGCCAAAGCCACTGCCTCGCGCAAGGAGTCATCCAGGGTCTGCCGCAGGGTGGTACGCAGCACCAAAAACAAAACCAGGCTGCCCAGCAGCAGCAGCCCCGCAGAAATACCCGTGTAGTAGAGGGTTAGCCGCCAGCGCAGGCTCAAGGGCTCTCCTCCATCCGCCCCAGCCGGTAACCCAGTCCCCGCACCGTCTCGATGAAGTCCTCCCCCAGCTTGCGCCGCAGGCTCGAGACATACACGTCCACCACCTTGGTGTCCACCTCGCTCTCCCCGGGCCAGACCCGCTCGATCAGGCTGTTGCGGCTGTAGGCCCGGCCAGGGTTCAGCCCCAGGCACTCTACCAGGGCGTACTCGCGCGGGGTGAGGGGTACTGGCTGGCCGTCCTTGAGTACCTGGTGGGCAGCCAGGTCGAGGGTATAACCCCCGGGCAGGGGAATCAGGTTGGTGGCCTCACCCCGGGCCCGCCGCACCAAGGCCCGGATGCGGGCCCGGAGTTCGCGGAAGTCGAAGGGTTTGGTCAGGTAATCGTCCCCCCCGGTGTCGAGCCCAGTGAGCTTGGAGTCCACATCCCCCCGGGCGGTAAGGAAGAGGATGGGGGTTTTGTCCCTTCGGTTGCGCAGCGCGCGGGCCAGCTCGAAGCCGGCCTGGGGGCCTTCGGGCAGCATCACGTCCAAGATCAGCAGGTCGTAGGCCTCCAGCTCAGCCATACCCCGCCCGATGGCGGCGTTAGGGGCGTGATCCACCATCAGCCCGTCGTCGCTCAGGCCCTCGGCGATCAGCGCGGCTAGCCGGGGGTCGTCTTCTACCAGCAGTATCCGCATAGGCTTCCTCTAGCATGGCAGGCTATGCCGCGAGGGTAAAGGTTGGGTAAAACTCAAACAGGCAGCCACAGGCTCAACCGAGCTCCTTCCGGCGTATTGGCTGCTTCCACCCTTCCCCCATGCCAGCGTACGATGGCCGCGACCAGAGCCAGCCCCAGCCCGCTGCCGCTGCGGCGGTGTTCCACCTGGGCCTGGTAGAACCGCTCAAACAAGTGGGGCAGGGCCTCCTCGGGGAAGCCTCCCCCGGTGTCTTCCACCTCCAAGAGCGCTTCGTACCCTTCTTTGCGCAGGGCCAAGCGCACTTCGCCCGCAGCTGTAAACTTTAGGGCATTCTCCAGCAGGTTGCGCAGGGCCAGCCCCAAAGCCAGCCGATCCCCCATCACCTCCAGCGGTTCTTCCGGCAAGAAGACCCGTAGGGCCAGGCCTCTACCCTCGAACAGCGGCCTCAAATCCTCCGCCTCCTCGACAACCAGGCGGTTGAGCACCACCGGCTCGCGCGAAAGCCCCTGACCGGCCTCGGCCCGGGCCAGGTGCAGGAGCTTTTCCACCATGGCCAGCAACCGCTGGGCCGAGCGGTAGGCGTGCGCCAGAGCACGTTCCACTTGGGGGTCCTGGTTTTTTTCCTGGGCCTGCTCGAGCCGCCCCAGGAGCACCGTGAGCGGGGTGCGCAGTTCGTGGGCAGCATCCTGGGTAAAGCGCCGCTCGCTCTTGATGAGCTGGCCTAGGCTCTCCAGCAATGCGTTGAAGGCCTGGCTCAGGGTAAAAAGCTCGTCCTGCACCGGGGGCTGGGGCAGGGGGCGGTTCCAGATGCGGCCTTCGGCCCGCTCACGGGCGGCCTCGGTCAGGAGGCGCACCGGGCTGAGCGCCCGCCCCACCAGGAAGTAGCCTAGCCCCAAAGCCAGGAGCAAAGCTCCCGGCAGGGCCACCCAGAGCACCCGGTTGAGCGCAGCCAGGCTCGCCTCGAGCCCAGCCAAGGGCCGGCCCGCCAGCAGGGTAGCCCCTTCCACTTCGCGCCCACAAAACCGCCAATCCCCGGCGGCAAAGCAACCGAGGCGTGGACTCGGCAGGGGCTGGGGTCTTTTGCCCAACACCTCTACCAGACCCTGAGGGCCGTACAGCAGCAAGGCGAGGTCGGGCGGCAGCTGCGGCGGCAGTTCGCCCTCCTGGCTGAGGCCCAGGCGACCGTTGTCGCTATTTACCCAGGGCCCGGCCAGGATCAGCGCCGCCTGCAGGCTCTGGTCCAGCTCGCCCTGCAGGATGCGCTCCAGCCCCAGCCGCAGCCCCACCCCGGCCAGCAGCAACACCCCCCCGACCAGCAGGGCGTAGAACAGGGTAAGCCGTAGGCGGAGGCTCATCCAATCAGGCGATAGCCCAGCCCACGCCGGGTCTCGATGGCCTCCGGGGCCAGCTTCTGGCGCAGGCGGGAGATGTAGGGGTCGAGGCTGCGTGGATCGATGCTGGTCTCGCCGGGCCATACGTGCTCTAACAGCAATTCCCGGGGGTGAAACGCGTCGGGGTGGAGGGCCAGGAACTCCAGGATCAGCCACTCCTTGGCGGAGAGCTCGAGCGCCGCTCCCGCCCACCAGGCCTGCTTGGCCCGGAGGTCGAGGGAGAGCCGCCCGACCTCGAGCCGGTTGCTGGGTACACCCCGGGAGCGGCGCAGCAAGGCCCGCACCCGGGCCCGGAGCTCGCGCAGGTGGAAGGGCTTGACCAGGTAGTCGTCCGCCCCCGCCTCCAGGCCCTGTACCCGGTCGTCTAGGGCATCGCGGGCGGTGAGCATCAGCACCGGCAGCGAGTGGCCCTGCTCACGCAGGTAGGCCAGCAGGCTGAAGCCATCCCGCCGGGGCAGACCCACGTCCAGCACCACCAGGTCATAGGGAAAGCTCTGCAAGAGCCCCAGAGCTTCCTCCCCATCCTGGGCCCAGTCCACCGCATAGGGCTCGGCCTCGAGGGTCTCCTTGACCAAAGCCCCCACCTCGGGGTCGTCCTCCACCAGCAGGATGCGCATGGCCTAATCCCCTGCTTTCCAGCGGTACCAGAGCCCCACCCCCACCACCCAGAGGAAACTCAGCGCCCAACCCGCCAGCACGTCCGAAGGGTAGTGTACTTGCAGGTAGAGCCTCGAGAGGCCTACCAACAAAGCCCAGGGCAGACCCAAGCCCAAGACCCAGCGGGCCGCGCGGGGAAAGCGGGGGGCCAATAGTGTGTACAGCGCAAGCACTAGAGCCAGGCTGGCCATGGTGTGGCCGGAGGGGAAGCTGTAGTCGTGTTCGGGGGTGAGCTGCGGGAAGAGATGGGGCCGGGTGCGGGCAAAAAAGAGCTTGGAGGCCTGGTTCAACACCGCTGCCCCGCCCAGACCTAGGGCGAAAATGGGCCACCCCAGCCGACGAAAATACGCCCAGGCCAGCACCCCTAGGGCCACCGCCCCGACTACCGGAGCGGCGGCGGATTGCGTGAAGGCCAGGGCCAGCACGTCCCAGAGGTGGCTCTGCTGGGCGTGCAAAAAGGCCAGCACCGGCCCGTCAAAGAAAAACCCCTCCCGCTCGTAGACGTCCTCGGCCAGCCCTACAAACCCCAGCAGGCTCAGGAACAAAAGGGCCAGCAGCCATAGCGGAAAGGACAACAGCAGCGACTTGAAGGTTTGGTAGAAAGATCGGGTCATCGAGACATCACCTCGACACACCTGCTGGTTCGGCCAGCAACTCGGCGACTTTGACGAAGGTAAAGCCTCGGGCCTTCAGGGCCGGAATCAGCCGCCTGAGGGCCGGAAGCGTGGCGGGGAGGCGCGGCCCACCCTGGCTGTGCAGCACGATGATGGAGCCGTTATGCACCCGGTTCAGCACGTTGCGCACGATGACCTCGGGGTCGGTCTGTCCCCCGTCCTCCCCCGCCGCGTCCCAGTGCACTACCCGCAGACCGAGCCGCTCCACCAGGGCCAGGTCTTCCGGCCCGTAGCAGCCCCCCGGAAAGCGAAAGTAGCGGTTCTGGACCCCCAAGCCCTCCAGCAAGGCCCGGGTTTTCAGCACCTCCAGGGTCTTGCGGGCCGGGGCCACCGCGGGCAGCTCGTAGCAGGGCTGGGTGAAGCCGGGGTGGGTATAGCTGTGGTTCTCCAGCTCAAAAAGGGGGTTCTGCGCCAGTGCGCGGGCCTGCTCGGGATAGGCCTCGATCCACAGGCCGCTCAGGAAGAAGGTGGCCTTGACCTGGTTTTGCTCCAACAGCCGGTAGAGCTCGGTGGGGTTGTAGCTCTTGACCTTTCCACTGTGGAGCATCCGAAGCATGCCTGGGGTCATGTCGGCGTCGAAGGTCAGGGCGATCCGGGGGGACTGGCGGGGGCCATGGAGAATGGGGGTGGCCAGGCCCAGGCCCCCGAGCAGCACCGCCAAAGCCCACATCCTCACCGCATCACCCCGGTGTGCCCCAGGCTGTAGCGGCCTGGCTGGGGGTAGATGGCCAGCCCGTGCGGCCCCTTGCCCACCCGGATGCGCCGGATCAGGCCGCCTTTCTTTAGGTCGGTGTCGAAGACGTAGACCTCCCCGTGGTAGCGCCCGGAAAGCCACAGCCTCTTCCCGTCCGCCGAGACCCCCCCCATGTCCGGGCTGCCCCCGCCGGGAATCTCCCACTTCGCTACCTGCTTACGGGTGGCGAACTCGAGCACGCTCACCGAACCCTCCCCCCGGTTGGAGATGTACAGGTACCTCGCGTCGCGGCTGGGGTACAGGCCGTGGGCCCCCTTACCGGTGGGGATGAAGCCGAGCCGCCGAAACTGCTCCGCGTCGATCAGGTGCACCCCCCCGCCATCATGTCGGCCACGTAGAACACCCCGCCGTCCGGGGAGAGCTTCACGTCCTGGGGCATCCCCCCCAGGTGCAGCCTGCCCAGCACCTTCCGGGCCGCCACATCGATCCTCAGCAGGTCCCCGCTGAACTCGCAGGCCGCCACCAGGGTGCGCCCGTCGGCGCTGTAGTCCATGTGGTTGATCCCCTTGCAGGGCACCTGCAGGCTCCCCTGGGGCTGCCAGGTGTGGGGGTCGAAGAAGTCCAGGCGGCGCTGGTACTCCGCCACCACGATGGCCGAGCGGCCATCGGGGGTGAAGTAGAGGTTATAGGGATCTTTGACCCGGATCCGCCCCCCCACCGCCCCGGTCTTCGGATCAATGGGGATGAGGGTGTCGCCCACGTCGTTGGCCACGTAGAGGGTTTTCAGGTCGTAAGAGGGCACCACGTGCTGGGGTTCGGCGTCCATGGGGTGCTCGGCGATGACCCTGAAGGTGGCGGGGTCGATGACATAGAGCCGGTTGGTCTTGCCGTCGGGCACATACACCCGTTCGGGAAATCCCTTCACCGCAGGCGAGAGCCTCCCCGCCCGGGTGAAGGCATAGACATCCTTGGGGTCATAGGGTGGCATCCCCGGGAGGCCCGCCTTTAGCTCGAGGCCTACGGTCGTGGGGGGTGGGCTCGAGGCCCCCTGGGCCGCTGGGCTAACCGCCGGCGGCTGTGACCGACAGGCCACCAGGGCCAGCAAGAGTAGTGCCGCCCGCCAACCAAGGTGTATTCCAGTCATATCAAGTGCCCTCCGGGGGGTACTCAGACCTCGAGGGAGCATACTCGGCTGCCTAGGTAAAGCTTTGGTAAAAAAGCTGCCGGGTAGACCCCGGCAGTGGTGAGCTTTAGAGCTTAACCGTTGTCATCGTTGCTCTCACCATCGTTTTCGTCATGGCTCTCGCCGTCGTTCTCCTCCTGGCCACCCACAGCCTCCTGGTACAACACCTTGCCGCTGCCCGCGTCTACCTTGATCTCCTGTCCGGCGAGCACCACTTCCCATACCAGGTAGCCGTTCTCCACCCCCAGCTTGACCTTGGTGGGCGCAGCGGTGGTGTTCAGCACCGCCTGGGCGGCCTTTACGGCGTCCTGCAAGGAAATCTTGGCCATGGCCTGGTACTGCTGGGCGCTCAAGTTCTCCTGCACCGGCAGGCTGCCGGCGTAGCTGGGGTGCTGGGCGCTGCTCTGCCCCGTCTTCTGGGCAAAGGCCGCCAGGCTCAAGAGGGCCGAAGCCGCCAAAAGGATTGCTTTTGCGTACTTTTTCATCTTTGTTCCTCCTTGCCAGGCTTTGGCCTGGACGAGGCTACCGTAGCTCCCCTACCTTGCGGAAAGGTTGCACTCTTTGAGGGAGAGATGAAAACCGGAGTTTACGCGGCCCCCATAACCTGAGGTGTGCTCGAGGGCCTGCGTTTTCTGTAGAGTAACCCCTATGTGTGGGGGGTGGCCAGGTTGTTGCTGTTCCTGGCCCTGCTTCGGCTTTCATACCTCACCACCGACCTCTACGGGCTTCTCTTTGGGGTTCTCCTGCTCGCAGCCCTGGTGCGATCGTGAAGATGCTCCTGGGCGAGCGCATTGACCTGGCCCCGAGATCCCCTGGGCCACAGGTGGGTCAGGCGAAGCCTAGCTTGGGGCGCCGTTGCTCTTCCCCTGAAGGAGCTGAGGGGGCTGGGGTACAGGACGCCTCGAGAGGCTTTGGGGAAATGGAAAGCATCACACGGCCGACAGGGTAGGAGTGTCGAAGTGGATCACGCAAGACGCGGTGGATCATCCTTTGGGTAGGGTTGCTGAAGGGTACGCCCTGTCGCCAGACCAGTAGGAAGCCCCCTTGGGTCACGCTGCGCTCGGGTCGAATTGGATTAGACTCCTCTTATGGGTTTGGAGCGGTTACACCGGGCCTTGGGGGCGGAGTTTCACCAGACCGAAGGGGGAGAGGTTCCTTGGAGTTACGGGGAACTAAAAGCAGAAGTGGCCGCTTTTTACCAGGGGGCGGCATTAATAGATTTCCCCGAGACGGGCCTGCTACAAGTCGGCGGCGTGGACCGCCGGGACTTTATCCATAACCAGTGTACCTCGGATGTGCGCGGGTTGCCGCAAGGAGGCTTTCTCGAGACCCTGTTTCTCAATAGCCGGGGCCAGATCGAATTCCTGGGCTCGGTGTACCAGCGGGACCAAACCCTCTGGATTGCGGCGGCCCGGCTCCAGGCCCTGCTCGAGCGCTTCAACCGCTACATCGTTTTCGATCAGGTCGAGCTATCCGATCTCTCCCAAGCCTATGCCCAGCTGCGCTTGCAGGGGCCCGCGGCGCTCGAGGTGGGGGGGCGACTGGGCCAGCCCCCGGCCAAGTGGAGCATGGTGGAGTATCGCGGAGTGGTCTTGGCCCGCGACGAGTGGGGCCTGAACATCCTGGTTCCCCGTGACCTGGCGGAAGAGGTGTTCAACCAGCTGTTGCAGGCCGGGGCGACCCCGGTGGGCCGGAAGGCTTACCAGGTCTGGCGGGTCGAGCAGGGGGTGGCCGACCTCCCCGAGGCCCTGGGCGAGCTTCCGCAGGAGGCGGGGCTAGAGGCCAGGGTCAGCTACAAAAAGGGTTGCTACCTGGGCCAGGAGATCATGGCCCGGCTCGAGGCCCGGGGCAACACCCGCTACCAACTGATGGGGTTGCTGGGTCAACAGCCGCTGCCCCCCCACGCTGAGGTCCGGCGGGAAGGGAGGAAGGTGGGCCGGGTCACCACCGTGGCGGATTCCCCACGGTTGGGCTCGGTGGCTTTGGCCCTGCTGCGCAAAGAGCTGGCCGTGGGGGATCAGGTGGAGGCGGGAGGGGTATCCGCTACTGTATCGGCTTTGCCCCTGCTGACCCCGGCGCAGAGGATGTGATGGGCCGATGAACCTGCCGCTTATCTGGGGTAGAGGGGTGGCTTGGCGGCGGTTAAAGTTTATGCTATCTTGATGGGGTAATTATGTTTTTAGCGGAAATTATTGGCGTGGGCAGCGAACTGATCTATGGAGATACCCTGGATACCAACACCTCGGATATCGCGGTGAGCCTGCTGCCATACGCGCTCGAGGTCAAGCGTACCCTGCGCGTGGCCGATGACGTACCCGAACTTGTGGCCAGTATCCGCGCAGCCTGGGACCGCTCCCGGTTGGTGGTGCTCTCGGGGGGGCTGGGTCCCACCGCCGACGACGTGACCCGCGAGGCCATTGCCGAGGCGCTGGGAGAGCCGCTCGAGCTGGATCAAGCCGTTCTCGACGCTATTGAGGCTTTTTTCAAAAGCCGGGGTCGGGTTATGGCCGAGGTGAACCGCAAGCAGGCCATGAAGATTCCCTCCGCCGCTTGGCTTGCCAACCCGCGTGGAACCGCCCCTGGCTGGTGGGTGCACAAGGACGGCAAGGACCTGGTGGCCCTCCCCGGCCCGCCCGCCGAGTGGAAGCCGATGTGGCAGGAGTTGCTGCCCAAGCTCGCGCTTCCCCCGGCCTACTACTACCAGAAAACCTTTAAGACCTTCGGCATCGGCGAATCCGACATCGCCCAGGCCCTAGGCGAGTTGTTCAGGCGGGAGGAGGGGCTGGAGGTAGGCAGCTACGCCAAGCCTTGGGGGGTCGAGGTGGTAATCCGGGGTCACAGCCCCGCGGCCCCTGCCCTGGCCGAGGCCATCCGGGAGCGGCTCAAGAACGTCTGGGGCGAGGATGACGATAGCCTACCGCAGGTGGTGCTGCGGGGGCTCGAGGCAAGAAGGGCCACCCTCGCCACCGCCGAGTCGCTGACCGGAGGGATGCTAGGGAGCCTCGTCACCGAGGTGCCCGGGGCCAGCCGGGTCTACCTGGGCGGCTTGGTTTCGTATTCGCCTTTGGCCAAGGCCCGCTTTGGCGTCCCTGGTCCCGTTCTCGAGGCTCACGGCACCGTCTCCGCGCAGACCGCCAGGGCCATGGCTGAGGCGGTGCAGGGGGCTTTGGGCTCGACCTACGCCCTGGCGACCACCGGGGTAGCGGGGCCGGAGGAGCTCGAGGGCAAACCGGTTGGAACCGTCCATATCGGCCTGGCTGGGCCGGGCGAGACCAAGGTTTTTTCCTACCACCTGCCCGTGGTCTCCCGACAGACGTTGCGCCAGCGCGCCGCTTATACGGCGCTGGGATTACTGGTCAGGGAGCTGGGATGAATCTCGTACGTCCTATGTCTCGAGCGGATCGCGAGAAATGCTTTGGCGATTGCGCTACGAGAACATCTTCTGACGCACGACGTGAGGCGTATGACGTAGGGTGGGGGTTTGTATGAGGCTTTTCTACGCTGTATTTTTACCGGAAAACGTGCGTGAAGCCCTGGCCCTAGCGCAGGAGAAGGTACGACCCTATAGGGGCTGGAAGGCCACCCGGCCCGATCAGTTGCATGTGACGTTGATGTTTTTGGGCGAGGTGGACGAAACCCGGCTTCCCCAGCTAAAGCAGGTCGGCGAGGAAGCGGCGGCGGGGGTGGCTTCCTTTACCGCTCGGCTGCGTGGCACGGGCTTTTTCCCCGAGCGGGGGTCGCCCCGGGTCTGGTTCGCTAAAGCCGAGGGCGCGGGCTTTGGGCCGCTGGCCGCTAGGCTGCGGCAGGCCCTGCCAGAGTTCGCCGGAGCCCAAAGCTTCAAGGCCCATGTCACCCTAGCCCGCCGCAAGGGGCCAGTCCCCCGCCCTAAACCCCTGGTCCTTGACCTGGCGTTCCAGGTCCATGAGGCTTGTTTGGTTCATTCGGAGTTGTCATCCTCGGGCCCTACATACCAGGTGCTCGAGCGGTTTCCTCTGGCGGGCTAGCCCATAGCAGAGCAAGGAGCGTGCGACATGGATAAGGAGAAGCAAAAAGCCTTGGAAGGAGCTTTGAAGTCCATCGAGAAGCAATTCGGTAAGGGCGCGGTGATGCGTTTGGGAGAGTCGCCGCGGCAACAGGTGGACGTGATCTCTACCGGGAGCCTGGGGCTGGACATGGCTTTGGGCGTCGGAGGGATCCCTCGCGGGCGCATCACCGAGATCTACGGTCCGGAGTCGGGCGGCAAGACCACCCTCTCCCTCTCCATCATCGCCGAGGCCCAGCGCAAGGGGGGGGTAGCGGCTTTTGTGGACGCCGAACACGCCCTGGATCCGACCTACGCCAAGAGCCTAGGGGTCAACATCGACGACCTTTTGGTCAGCCAGCCGGATACCGGCGAACAAGCGCTGGAGATCGTCGAACTCTTGACCCGCTCGGGGGCCATAGATGTCATCGTCGTGGACTCGGTGGCGGCTTTGGTGCCTCAGGCCGAGATCGAGGGGCAGATGGGCGACGCATTCGTGGGCGTTCAAGCCCGGCTGATGAGCCAAGCCCTGCGCAAGCTTACCGCGGCGCTCTCCAAGAGCAACACGGCCTGCATCTTCATCAACCAAATCCGCGAGAAGGTGGGGGTGATGTACGGTAACCCCGAGACCACCCCCGGCGGGCGGGCGCTCAAGTTTTATGCCTCGGTGCGCCTGGATGTGCGCAAACAGGGCCAGCCCATCAAAGTCGGCAACGATGCTGTAGGCAACCGGGTCAAGGTCAAGGTTACCAAAAACAAGCTGGCCCCGCCTTTCCGCGAGCACGAGATCGAGCTGTACTTTGGCAAGGGCATTGACCCCATGGCTGATCTGGTCACGGTGGCGATCGCCGCCGGGGTGATTGAGAAGTCCGGCTCGTGGCTCTCCTACGGCGAGACCCGGCTGGGTCAGGGCAAGGAGAAAGCTGCCGATCTCCTCCGCAGCGTGCCTGAGATGGCTCAGGAGATCCGTGAGAAAGTTTTGGCGCAAGCGGGTAAAATACCGTTAGTGGTGGCGGGCGAAGAGGAATCGGAGCCCGAAGCTGCTGAAGCTGAAGCCTAACGGGCTGGAAAGCCCTGGAGCGCCCCGAGTTGATGCGGAGGTTTGGTGTGGATTATCCGAACTTTGCCCTGCCTGGCTGTGAAGCGGTTCCCGCAGCCGGGCGGGAGGTCGCGAGTTTGGAAACCCCTGTGGGAGAGGTGGCCAAATCCGGAAGTGCGGATGGACGCCAGTGGGTCCAGGTGAGATGAGATAGCCCGCTAGCGTCACAACGAATTCGACTCGGGGCCTCCTACGCTTAGGAGGCGCCTGATGAATTTAACCCTCTTAGATATCGTGCTGCTCCTGCTGGTGCTGGGGCTGGGCGGGGTCATCGTGCTGCTGATGCAGCGCATGGCGCACCTCGCCGACCAGCAGAAAGTAGAAGCGTCGGAAGCCCAGCGGATGCTCGCCGACGCCCGCCGGGAAGCCCAGGTCATGCTCGAGGCGGCTAGGTCGGAGTCCCGTGAGCTGCTGACCGCTGCCCGCTCGGAGGCCCAGGCCATACGCGAGGCCGCCCAGGCCGAGATCGAGCGTGCCCGCCAAAACCTCGAGGCCCGCATGCAGGCCCAGCTCAAAGAGGAGCGTGAGCGCCTCGAGGCCGGGGTACAGGCCAGCATTCGGGCCGCCGAGACCACCCTCAAGCGCGACCAGGAGGCCATCGAGCGGGAGAAAGAAGCCCTACGGCGCGAGCAGGAGCGGCTCCAGGCGGAGCTAAATAGCATTCGGGCGGAGCGCGAAGAGCAAAAGCGCGAGCTCGAGCGCCTGGCCCGCCGCAGCGAGCAGCTCGACGCCCGGGCCCTCAAGCTCGACCAGCAGGAAGAGAAGCTCGAGGCTTTCGAGAAAACCCTGCATGAACGCGAGGCTGAACTCTCCAACCGCGAGAAGCTGATCGAGCAGCGGCTTCAAGAGGTAGCCGAAATGAGCCGGGAGGAAGCCCGTGACCTACTCCTATCGCGCCTGGACGCCGAGCTCGAGGAGGAGAAGGCCCACCGGGTCAAGGCCAGCTTGGAAAAAGCCCGCCTCGAGGTCAAGCGCGAGGCCCAGAAGCTTCTGGCCCAGGCTGCCCAGCGCCAGGCCTCCGAGACCGCCGCCGCCTTGGCGGTCTCGGTGGTGCCCATTCCCTCCGACGCCATGAAAGGCCGCATCATCGGGCGAGAGGGCCGCAATATCCGCACCTTTGAGGCGCTCACCGGGGTGGACCTCATCATCGACGACACCCCCGAGGCGGTGCTGCTCTCTAGCTTCAACCCCATTCGCCGCGAGATCGCCAAGATGGCCTTGGAGCAACTGGTCCAGGACGGGCGCATCCACCCCAGCCGGATCGAGGAGGTGGTGGAGAAGGCCAAGAGCGAGATGAAGGCCTATATCTACGAGCGGGGCGAGGAAGCCGCGCTCGAGGCCGGCGTAGTGGGCCTGAAACCCGGCTTGGTGCAGCTCCTTGGCCGTTTGCACTTTCGCTCCAGCTACGGTCAGAACGTGCTCAAGCACTCGGTTCAGGTGGCCCACCTCACGGGGATTATGGCGGCCGAATTGGGGCTGGACGCCGCCATGGGCCGCCGGGCTGGACTGTTGCACGACTTGGGCAAGTCGGTGGACCGCGAGATCGAAGGAACCCACGTAGAGATCGGCGTCACCCTGGCCGCGCGCTTCGGGGAGCCCAAGGAGGTCATCGACGCCATCGCCCACCACCACGACCCCGAGAACGGGGAAACCCTCTACTCGGTACTGACTGCCGCTGCCGACGCCATCAGCGCGGCCAGGCCCGGAGCGCGGCGCGAATCCCTGGAGGAGTATATCCAGCGGCTCGAGCAGCTCGAGCGCATTGCCCTCAGCTTCCCCGGCGTGGAAAGCGCCTTCGCCGTGCAGGCTGGGCGGGAGGTGCGGGTCATCGTCAAGCCCGACAAGGTCAATGACGCCAAAGCTGTGTTGCTGGCCCGCGAGATCGCCGGGCGCATCGAGCGGGACATGAACTATCCGGGGCAAGTGCAGGTGACGGTGGTGCGGGAGAGCCGGGCGGTGGAGTACGCGAAGTAGCCAGCCGCGGACAATTCTCGGGAATTTACGAGGAAGTCGGCCGCCTCAGCAGTTCCCGCCCTACCGCCGCATAGCTGGCCCAGCCCAGCGGAGCCCGCTCGTCGCGCACCTCTCGCACCGTCACCCCGGCCAGCACCGCCTTCTCGAAGGCGGCGTAGCGGGGGATGAAGGTCTTGAAATGGGGAATCCGGAGGTCTCGCAGGGTCTCGAGCGCCGCTTCCCCGTCCCGTGAAGGAGGAGGCGGAACCAAGGTCACCAGCACCCGGTAGGCATAGCCCTCGAGTTCGGGCAACAGGCGCTGGAGGGTGGCCATCGCCAGAATTCCGGGCGCGGTGGGCACGATGATCAGATCGGCTTTCTCCCCGAGTTCGAAGAGGGCCTTGGCCTTGGGCTGGGCCCGGGTATCGTAGACCACATGTTCGAAGCGCTTGGGCTTGGCTTCCTCGGGGCTGCTCACAACGAACGGGAACCCCGGGCCCCGATGGGCCCAAGTCAGGGCGCCCTGGGCGGGGTCGGCGTCTACCAAGAGGGTGGGCCCCAAGTCGCTAAGAAAGGTGGCTAGGTGCACCGAGGTCGTGGTTTTGCCCACGCCCCCTTTGAGGGAGGTCACCAGAACCCGCACGGTGATTAAAAAATAGCATGGCCCCGCCGGAGTTGTTTTCCGGCGCCTGGGCGTCATATGCTACGCTTCGGCCACAGGTTGGCTCACTGCATCTCAACTTGGGCTATAGAATGGGGCGATATGTTTAGGGGCGAAGACATCGGGATTGACCTGGGCACCGCTTCCGTGCTGATCTATGTGCGTGGCAAGGGGATTGTGTTGCGCGAACCGTCGGTGATCGCGATGGTGCAGGGCAGCAAGGAGGTCAAGGCGGTGGGCGCGGAAGCCTACCGGATGCTGGGCCGCACGCCCGGCAACATCGTGGCGGCGAGGCCGCTCAAAGATGGGGTCATCGCCGACTACACCCTCACCGAGCGGATGCTGACCCTCTTCATGCGCAAGGTGCTTTCGCCGGTCTCTTCGCGCTTTTTCAAGCCACAGGTGATGGTGGGGGTTCCCTCCGGCGTCACCGAGGTCGAGCGCCAGGCTGTAGTGCGGGCGGTGGTGGAGGCCGGGGCGCGGCGGGCTTTCCTCATCGATGAACCCCTGGCCGCAGCCATCGGGGCGGGGATCGCCATCGCTGAGCCCACCGGGAGCATGGTGGTGGATATCGGGGGAGGTTCTACCGATATCGCGGTGATCAGCTTAGGGGGAATCGTCAACGCGCAGAGCCTCAAGATCGCCGGGAACGAATTCGACGAGGCTATCGCCAGCTTTATCCGCAACAAGTACAACCTGCTGATCGGGGAGCGCACCGCTGAGGACCTCAAGATCAAGGTGGGGGCAGCTAAGATCCTGCCTGACGACGAGCCGGTGGTAGCCGAGGTGCGCGGGCGCGACCTGGTTTCGGGCCTTCCCAAGACCGTGGAGGTCTCGGCCCAGAACGTCACCGAGGCCCTGCAAGACCCGCTCGACAAGATCATCCAGGGGGTGAAGTCGGTGCTCGAGACCACCCCTCCCGAACTGGTCGCCGACATCATCGACCGGGGGATCTTGCTCACCGGCGGCGGGGCTTTGTTGCGTAACCTCGACATCGTGCTCCAGGAGGCCACCGGCGTGCCGGTGGTGGTGGCGGAGAACGCGGTGGAGGCGGTGGCGGTGGGGACCGGCAAGGCGTTGGACATGCTCCACGTGCTGCAAGATGCGCTGGTTTCCTCGGATGCGGTGCTGAGAAGATAAAGCTGTCCTGCGCCGTTAGACGATGCGCTTATCCCAAATCGCCGCGCACTTAGGGGGCCGCCTGGAAGGGCCGGACCTCGAGGTAACCCGTCTGGCCACGCCCGAGGGGGCCGGCCCCGGCGAGCTGGTGGTGGTGCGGGAACCCAGGTGGCTCGAGGCGGCCTTGGCCTCGGGGGCAGCACTGGTGCTGGGGGAGGGCAGCCCCCGGCCGCAGACCCCAGCCCATTCGGTTATCTTTGTTTCCCAGATGGAAAAGGCCTGGCCGCGATTGCTCGCGCTCTTCGAGCGTCCCCTGCGCTGGGCTGAGCCGGGGATTCATCCCAGCGCCATCGTCGAGCCCGATGCCCAGGTGCACCCCACGGCGGCCATCGGGGCTTATGCCCTGATCCGTTCGGGGGCGCACATCAAGGCAGGGGCGGTGGTGGCACCCTATGCCTATGTGGGCGAAGGGGCGGAAATAGGGGAGGGAGCGGTGCTCGAGCCGCGCGTCACCCTTTACCCCCAGACCGTAGTCGGGCCAGGTTGCTGGATTGGTGCGGGGGCGGTGTTGGGGGTGGTCGGGTTCGGTTTCCAAGCCGGGGTGCGCTTACCTCATACCGGGCGGGTGGTGCTCGAGGAGGGGGTAGAACTCGGCGCAGGGAGCATCGTTCAGCGCAGCGTGGTGGGGGAGACCCGGATCGGCGCTTACAGCAAGATCGGCGAGCTGGTGCTCATCGGCCACAACGTGCAGATCGGGCGGGAAGTGGTGATGGTGGGCGCGAGCGCGGTGGGAGGCAGCGTAAGGGTTGAGGATCGGGTGGTAATAGCGGGCCAGGTAGTTCTGGCCGACCATATTCGGGTCGGGCAGGGGGCTCGGGTCGCCGGGAGTAGCGCGGTCTCCAAGGATATTCCTCCCGGTGAGACCTGGGCTGGAGGGGTTCCGGCCCGGCCTATCCGCGAGCACTGGCGACGCTTGGCCATGCTGGATTGGTTGGTGAAGGTGGAGAAGAAGATTCGGGGGCTTATTGACAAGCCACGTTGAGGTCGGGCCATGGTGGAAATCGAGGGGATAGGCCTACACACCGGGCAACCGGCCAAGGTTCGGTTTTTCGCCGAGGAAGGCCCGGTGCGCCTACGGGTAGGGGGGCAGACCTTTCGTCCGCTCGCGAGCCGGGTCGGTGACACTACCCGCTGCACCGTGCTAGAGGCAGAAGGGGTGCGCCTGATGACGGTCGAGCACCTCCTGGCGGCTTTGTATTTGCGCGGGATTTGGGAGGGGTTGCTGATCGAAGTAGAGGGGCCGGAAGTCCCGATCCTGGATGGCAGCGCCGAGGGCTGGATAGCGGCGCTCGAACCCTTCCCGGCCCGGGGGCCAAAACCCCGCCCGATTCCCGGACCGCTCCGGCTGCAAGAAAACAAAAGCCTGGTGAGTGTTGAGCCCGCCGCAGTTTTTTCCCTCAACGTAACCATCGCGTTTCCCCATCCCAAAATCGGCTACCAAAGCTTCGCCAGCCCGCCGCGGGCGTTGATGGAGGTGAGCGATGCCCGTACCTTCGGCTTTCTCGCGGAGGTCAACGCCCTCAAGGCACAAGGCCTGATCCGGGGGGCCTCGCTGGAGAATGCGCTGGTGTTTAGCGAGTGCGCTCCGCTCAATACCCCGCGGGGCCTGGACGAGCCGGTGCGGCACAAGGCTTTGGATTTTCTAGGAGACCTCTACCTGGCCGGGGCCCCTTGGGCCGGGCGGTTCAGCGTGCACCGGGGGTCGCACCGGCTGCACGTACAGTTGGCGGCTCAGCTCGAGCGGAGGCTGGCGGGGGCCGGATCGGATCCAGGGGGCAGTAGTTGAACAACCTTTCAGGCTGAATTAAGGGTCAACGGTGTATGATCCGGCCAGGATTGCCGGCTCGAGTCGGGCGGGCAAGGGAGCATTTAGGTAAAGGAGCTTATGGAGCTGAAAGTAGGAGTCGTTGGGGTGGGGGTGATGGGCACCTACCACGCGCAGATCTATGCCGGGCTGCCGGGGGTACGGCTCGTCGGCGTGGCCGACCCCGATCCCGAGCGCCGGCGGGTGATCGAGCAGGACTTGGAAGTCCCCGCCTACCCCGAAGCCGAGGCCTTGCTGGGCAAAGTCCAGGCGGTTTCCATCGCCTCGCCTACGCTTTCGCACTATGCCCAGGTGCGGAGGTTCTTGCAGGCCGGGGTGCACGTGCTGGTGGAAAAGCCCATGACTCCCACCCTTTCCCAGGCCAAGGAACTGGTCAACCTGGCGGCCCAGGAGGGGCGGGTGCTCCAGGTGGGGCACGTGATGCGGTTTTACAAAGCGGTGAATGAGCTGCCGCGGATGCTCAAGCAGCCCTGGATGCTCGAGGCCCGCCGCTTGGGCAACAACCGGCGCATCCGGGATATCGGGGTGATCCTCGATTTGATGATCCATGACCTAGACCTGGTGCTCTTGCTCTTGCGCGAGCGGCCTTACCGCTACAGCGTGGTCGGCCAAGAGGTAGACGGCCTAGACGAGTATGCCAACGCCGTATTGGACTTCCCTTCCGGGGTGCGGGCGGTGCTCACGGCCAGCCGGGTTTCTCCTAAAAGCGAACGCTCCCTTTCGCTCACCCAAGACGGAGAAGTGATCCGCTTAGAATTTGCTAGCGAGTACACCGAGATAGCCATCCACCGCTTCCCCGCCAAGTATCACGACCTGGGGGGAAATGGGCGGGTGGAGGAGCAGGTGGAACGCATGGCCATCCAAAACGACAACCCTTTGCGCCGCCAACTAAAACACTTCGTGGACCGAATCCAGAAGGGAGCCCCGCCCTTAGTCACCCTCGAGGACGACCTGCTGGCGTTGGAGCTGGCGATCGAACTGACCCGGTCGCTCAAGCCTGCCCCGGCCCACCATTAGGGGAAATTCTCCCGTCCCCCAGACTTCGGTACAATCGGCGCTGATGGACATCCTCGAGATCCTCAAGTTCCTGCCTCACCGCTACCCCTTTTTGCTCATTGACCGCGTGCTGGAGGCCGACGAAAAGCATTTTAGGGTCCTCAAGAACGTGACGGTCAACGAGCCGCACTTTACCGGGCACTTCCCCGGTTACCCCATCATGCCGGGGGTGCTGATCCTGGAGAGCATGGCCCAGGCCTCCATCGCGGTGGTGGCCCGGCAGCCCGGGGTGAAACCGGGGGGGCTAGTGTTTTTGGTGGGGGTGGAGGAGGCCCGCTTCAAGAAGCCGGTCACCCCAGGGGATGCGCTGGTCCTCGAGGGGGAGCTGCTCGCTTTTCGCCGCGGGTTGGGCAAGGTCAAAGTGCGGGCGGTGGTGGGCGAGGAAGTGCACGCCGAAGCCACCCTCACCTTCATGGTGCGGGGGGAGGCTTGAGCAGCCATGGTCGAGGCTAAAATCCACCCCACCGCCATCGTCTCGCCTCGCGCTCAGCTCGGCCTAGGGGTAGAGATCGGCCCTTATTGCGTGGTGGAGGGGCCTTGTGTGCTGGGAGGGGGGGTTGTCCTGGAGCCGCATGTGGTCATTCGGCCTTACGTGCGCCTGGGGGAGGGGGTGCGCGTCGCTTCTTACGCGGTGCTCGGCGGAGAGCCCCAAGACCTCGGCTTCAAGGGTCAGGAGACCTGGCTCGAGGTCGGAGAGCGCACGGTGATCCGCGAGGGCGTGAGCCTGCACCGCTCCACCCGCGAGGACCGGCCCACCCGCATCGGCGCGGGCTGCTATCTGATGGCCCACAGCCACGTGGCCCACGACTGCCAGGTGGGCGATGGGGTGGTGCTGACCAACGCGGTGAACTTGGCGGGGCACGTGGAGGTGGGGGAGAGGGCCGTTTTGGGCGGGATGACTGGGGTTCATCAATTCGTGCGGATCGGGGCTTACGCCATGGTGGGTGGGGCTTCCAAGGTCAGCCAGGATATCTTGCCCTTTACCCTAGCGGACGGTCGGCCTGCGCGGCACTACCGGCTCAACACCGTAGGGCTGCGCCGCAACGGGATCGGCGGGGAACGCTACCGGGCGCTCGAGCAGGCTTTTCGTGCCCTCCGCGAGGGGAATTTCCCCGATGGCCTCCCCCAGACCGAGGAGATCCTACGGCTGTGCGCCTTCGTCGAAGCTCCGTCCAAGCGGGGTATCGCTGCCTTCGCCCGCTGGGGCGAGGAATGAGCCAAGACGATGGATGAGCTTCTCCTTCTCACCAACGGCCCGGGCGAGCTTTCCACCTGGGTCCCTCCGGTGGTGCGGCGGCTGCGCGAGCGGCTGCCGAAGGCTCGGCTCGAGCTCTTCCTCATCGCCGACCAGTTCGCCAGCGGCCAGGAGCGGCAAAAAGCCCGCGAACTCCCCCTGGATGCGGTGAGCGGGCGGCGTGAGCTGCTAAAGCGGCTGGTCTCGCCTTCGCGCCGGGGGAGAGGGGCGGTCCTGATGTTGGGCGGTGCCCCCCGCGACGCGGTGCTGCTCGCCCGCGCGACCGGCTACCCGGCCTTCTCCTATAGCTTTAGCGGTAGGGGCTGGCACCCCCGGTTGCGCCGTTTCCTTGTGGACTCCCAGCGCACCCAGGCTGAGGCCTTGCGGCGGGGGGCCGATCCCAAGCGCCTTCAGGTGGTGGGAAACTTGGTCCTGGATGCTCTTGCCGAGACTCGGTTGGCGCCCTACGCCGAGGTGGACGTGCTGCTCTTTCCCGGTAGCCGCCCCTTCGCCGCGCGCTATCTGTTGGGGTTCATGCTGCGTTCGGCCGAGCTGATGGCTCAGCAAGAGCCAGGGCTGCGTTTCGCCTGGGTGCGCAGCCGCTTGTTACCCGATGTGGTGGTGGAGGAAGCCCTGGCTGCCCAGGGATCCCGAGCTTTTGGTGGGGTGAGCGCCCGGCTGCAGGGAGGCTCTCTGGTCTCCGAAAATGGCCTCGAGGTCCGCATCGTGGATGAACCCCTACGCTACCCGGCCATGCGAGGAGCCAAGCTGGCCCTTACCATCCCTGGTACCAACACCCTCGAGATGGCCCTTTCTGGACTTCCGGCGGTGGTGCTGCTGCCCTTGCATAAACCCGAGCTGATCCCCCTCGAGGGCCTCCTGCACTGGATTGGCCTGCTCCCTGGGGGGGGCTGGCTCAAGCGGCAGGCTATCCTTCGGGCCGAGCCGCGGGTGGCCCACTTGGCGCTGCCCAACCAGTGGCTGGGAGAACGGGTCTACCCCGAGCTGCGCGGGGTCTTTGGCCCGGAATTGGCGGCTCGGGTAGGGCTCGACTTGCTCTCTCCCCAGCGGCAAGGGTGGGTGCGCTCACGGCTACAAGCCCTCGAGGCCCGCCCTGGGGCCGACACCCTGGTGGAAGCCATTCTCAGCGAACCATCCTAGCATGCGCTTGTGGCATCTGTTCCGCCCTTACCGCCTCTGGCTGCTGGTGGCTGTCTTGCTCGCGCTGTGGCCAGGGGTGGCACAAGTCTTCCTGGCGACCTTGGTGCGTCCGCTGTACGACCAGATACTGGTAGGCGGGCGCTACGAACTGCTGGGGTCGTTGCTGTTGCGGGGGGGCGGACTCTTGCTGTTGGTGGGGGTGGGCGGCTATCTCTTCGAGGCCTACCTGGGCTACCTGGCGGTGCGGATTCCCGCCTCGCTGCGCGAGCGCATGGGGAAGTCCCTGCTGCGGGCCGAACTCGCCCGACTGCCCGGCTCGGCAGCCTTGGCCGGACGCCTCCTGGCTGACCTGCGCGAACTCGAGAGTTTCATCCTCCACGCCCTGGGGACCGCTCTTCTCCAGGGGATGAGCCTTTTGGCTTTGCTGGTAGCCCTCTTTGGCCTTAACCTGTCCCTTACGCTGGGCTTGCTGCTGTTCTTGCCGCTGTTAGCCGCGCTGACCGGCTGGGTGGGCCGCTTGGTGGGCCAGGCCAGCGGGCGTACCCAAGCGCAGGCCGAGCGGGTTGCCCTCACCTTGGCGGAGGTGTTTGGCCGGCTCGAGCTGGTACGGGCTTTGGGGCTCGAGCGCTTCGCCCAAGACCGCTTAGATAAGGAGAGCCAGCGCTTCTACCGGCTCGGGTTACGCCGGGCGCTGTATACGGCGCTGCATTTGCCCATCTCTCAGATGTTCACCGGGCTAGCCCTGGGGTTGCTGCTCGGGCTCGGCATCCGCGAGGTGGAGGCGGGGAACCTCACCCCGGGCGGGCTCACCGCTTACCTGACCCTGTTGGGTTTGGCGGTCGCCCCTTTGCAGGTGCTCCCCAAGACCGGCCTGTTGTGGGCCCAGGCCGACGCGGCGGCGGGGCGGCTGCTCGAGCTGTTTTCGCTCCCCCCCGCCCCCCCCGAAGGTCAGGAGACCGGCCCGGCGGAAGGCTATCTTCGCTTCGGGAAGGTATCTTTTGTGTACCCCGACGGCAAGGTCGCTTTGCGAGAAGTTAGCTTTAGCCTAACGCCGGGAACCCTCACCGCCCTGGTCGGCCCCAGCGGGGCGGGTAAGAGCACCCTCTTGCGGCTGGCGCTGGGGCTTTACCGGCCCGCCTCCGGGGAGGTTTTGCTCGACGGGAAGCCTCTTTCAAGCTACCGCCACGCGGCGTTGGCCCAGGCTTTGGCCTGGGTTCCGCAGGAGCCGTTGTTCTTCGGGGGGAGCTTGGCGGAAAACCTGGCCGCGCTGGCCCCGGGAATAGGCCCTGAGCAGGCCCAGGCGGCCTTGCAGGAAGTAGGGCTATGGGAGGAACTGCCCCAGGGCTTGCGCAGCGATCCCGCCGCGCTCTCGGTGGGGCAGCGGCAACGCTTAGCCATCGCGGCGGCCCTGCTGCGCGACGCCAAAGTGCTGGTGCTGGACGAGGCCACGAGCGCCCTCGACCTCTCCGCTGAGGCCCAGGTGATGGCTGCGCTCGAGCAGGCCCGCCCGGGGCGCACCTTGCTGGTGGTGGCCCACCGGCTCGCCAGCGTTCAGCACGCCGACCGCATCCTGGTACTCAAGGACGGGCGGCTCGTGGAGGAGGGGCGGCACCAGGAACTGCTCGAGCAAGGCGGGGAGTACGCCCGGCTGTGGCAGGCTGGGGGCGTGCGCAGATAAAAGCCATGCGCTATTTGACGTTCGGGGCCTTGGGATGGGCGCGTAGTATGCTGGGGCTACCGATTTGGATTTGTGAACCTCGAAGCTTCGCGCCACGGAAGGCTGAGGGGGTGATATTGGCCCGCCGGTGGCGCTATGAGCCAGCCCCTATCCGTCCCAGCCAGACCCCGATGGCAAACACTACCCCACCCCCCACGATCACCTGGACAATGGTCCGCCCCAGCGGGCTTTTCATGTAGCGAAAGCGGATGTAGGCGATGGCGAGCAGCTCGAGCACCACTACTGTGTAGGCCAAAAGCAGGGCGGTATTCAGATTGGAGATAAGAAACGGCAGGGTGTGAAACATCCCGCCCAGGAAGGTGGCTATGCTGGTGATTCCGCCCCGGATCAGGGGGCTGCCGCGTCCGCTGATCACCCCGTCGTCGGAGAGCGCCTCGGCCAAGCCCATGCTGATCCCTGCCCCCAGGGAGGCGGCAAACCCTACAAAAAACGCGTCATGGGGGTTCCCGGTGAGGGTAGCGGTGGCGAAGATAGGGGCTAGGGTCGAGACCGAGCCGTCCATCAGCCCTAACAGACCGGGCTGGATGATTTGCAGGATGGTCCTGTGCTCCACGGAGTGGGTCATAGTTTGATAATAGTAATTATTAGCAATAAGAGTGTCAAGCGCAACGGCCCGTTGCTGGTAAAACCCCAGCCAGGGGCTTAGCATAGGCCCTATGAGGGAGTATCTGAGCAGAGCCCGGGGGGGGCGGGTTGTCCAGACCCCTTTCCTCGCGCCCGATCTTCAGGAAGAACTGCGCGGCCTTGCGCGAGGGGAGGGGCTCCAGGTGGCCGCCTTCGGCGGTTTGCCGCTGGCGGAGCGAAAGGTGATGGTGCTCTACCCCGAGGAAGTGCCCCAGGTCTCCGACCCGACGCGGGTGCTCTTTCTGCCTTGGGCGGGGGATCTGGAAAGCCTCGAGGACCGGTTGCGGGAAGTGCTCGAGCCGGGGCTGTTAGGCGACTGCGAGGAGGTGGAAGGCGGTGGCTTGGTGGTGACCCTGCCTAAAGGCTATAAAGCCCTTAGAGAGGCGGGCCTAGAGGCTCGCGCGCTTGGCCCCGATGAGCTGCCTAAAAGCCGCGAGCGGGTGCGGAGCGTGGTCGTGCCTAGCCTTCGGGTGGACGCGGTGGGGGCTAAGGGGTTCGGCGTCTCCCGCAGCTACTTCGCCCAAGGGGTGAAAGCCGGAAAGGTCAAGCTGGGGGGAAAAACCGCGGCCGGCAAGGACGAGGTCAAAGAGGGCGATACCCTGTTGGCCGAGGGGTTGGGGGTTCTCGCCGTGCGCCGGGTGCTGGGTTCGACCAAGCGGGGGAATTACAAGCTCGAGGTAGAAGTGCATAAAGGGTGAACGCTCACCCAAGGGCGCGTATGAGGACCGCGCTAAACCGGCAGGATCTCCCTTAACCACTCCCGGATATCCGCCGCGACCTGCTCCGCCTGGCTATCGAGGAGCAGGTCATGCTCGCTCTCGTACACCCTGTATTGCTTTTGCGCGCTACCCAACCGCTCGTAGAACCGTCGCACCGAAACTTCGGGGATGGTGCTGTCGTAGCGAGCTTGCAGCACGAAGGCGGGGGCTTTGACCTTAGGCAGCAAGGGGTCTACCGTCCGCTGGAGCTTGACCAGCTCGGCTACCGCGGCGGTAGGTATCCAGGGATAGTTGGGGCTCTTGGCCTTGCGCTCGGCGTCTCGCACCGAAGCGGTGCCCTTGGCGATAGGGATAGCCCAGGAGAGGTAGGGGGCGAGGTAGGCGGTTTTATTGACGAAGCCCAAGGCCGGGACCATCGCCACCAGGGCTTGCGGGGCTTCCTCCGCGGCGATCTTCGCCGCTAGCAACCCGCCCATCGAGAGCCCCACCGCCGCTTTGGGGCTGGGGAGGGCGCGGTAGGCCTCGAGCGCCACCCTATACCAGTCCTGCCAGCGCACCCCCTGGAGGTCTTCAGGGCGGGTGCCGTGGCCGGGTAGGGTGGGCTGGGCAACCTGATACCCGGCTTGGCGCAAGGCTTGGGGCAACGGGCCGACCGTCAGGACTGGGTGCGAGGACAGGCCGTGCAGGATGAGTACACTGGGCATATGCTCTAACTTACCCTACCCTTGAGCGCCTGCCCACGGGTTAGAGCCCCGCTCTTGAAGACCGACACCGCAGCGTGAGTCAGGTTTTTTTCGGTAGAATCGGGCCGTCGGATAGCGAGGTGGATTGAGGGTGTTGAAAGGAAACCTGGCCGATTTTCCGCTAGTGGGGTTGCTCCAGATGCTCTTCGCTTCGGGGCGGGGTGGGGCCTTGATCATCGAACCGCCGCCGCTTTCCGGGAACATTTACATCTACGCTGGGCAGATCATCCATGCCCAGGCTGGAGGGCTCACCGGGAACCGCGCCTTGACCTTGCTGGCCGGGTTGCGCCGGGCCTCCTTTCGCTTCGAAGCGGAAAGCCTTCCGCCGATGGCTACCATCGAGAGCGGGAGGTTCCAGACCCAGGCACGCCTGGCCGAAGAGGTCCAGATCTGGCAAGGCTTGAGGCACCTTCCGGAGGACTGGACCCAGGGGCTGCGCATAGACCCCAAAGCGCACCAGCAGGATTTGACCCCTCAGGACCTGCTCCTCTTGCAGCAGCTTGATGGGCGGCGCATCGTGGAGGTGCTGACTTCCTTCGAGGCCGGTCCGCTCGAGGCCGCCCAGACCCTCGAGCGCCTGTTCGCGGCTGGATGGCTGAGCAGCAAACCCCAGCTTCTCATCGGGCCAGCTTTGCTGGTGGTGCTGCCCCTCTACGGGAATGAGCAGGGGGTTGCTTATGTTGACGAGGCCCTCTACCTCCAGTGGTCACGCCAGATTAAGCAAAGCTTCCTCCTGCGCGTCGGCCTGCGTAGCGGGGCAGAGGACGTAATCCTCACCCCCCGGCCCCGTCCTAACTTTCAATCGCGCCTGGGGCTTTTTGAAAAAGACCTGCGCAGATACCGCTTAGCTCGAGGAACGCAGGTTGAGGCGTGGCCCGAGCTGGAGTAGGGGCTAATCCCTGAGCGAAGGGGCGCCCGATCTGACCCCGTTCAGACCTCGCTGTTGAGCTTACGCCCGGCGTACAGGGCCCAAGCGTAAAACCCGGAGGCCAACAGCAGCGGGGCGGCGTACCCTTGCCAGTCGGCCAGTAATCCACCCAAGACGGGCGAGAACGAGGCGATTCCCACCAGGGTGTTGGCCAGCCCGATGTAAGAACTGCGGTGTTCAGCCGGAGCGGCATTGAGCAAGTAGGTGGTGGTCCCTAGCCCTAGAGCAGCTAAATAGGCTCCCTGAAGCACGAAGACCAGTCCGTAGGCTGGAACCGGGAGCAGGAGGGCCAGGATGGGGGTCAGGGTTCCCAGCGCCCCTCCCACCAGGATCAGCGGGCGCGAGCCGTAGCGCTGGGCGAGGCGCACCCATAGCAGGTTCGAGAGCACCGAGGAGAGGGCGTAGAGGGTCAGGTAGATACCGACCTCGCTGGTCTGTCGCAGCACCCGTACCGCATAGGCTGCGTAAAAAGGTTCGACCATCGAGGCTAAGGCCAGCATCACCCGTACCCGCAGGAAGCGCCGGAAGACGAAGTCTTTGAAGGGGAGGGTGAGGGAGATGCGCGGCTGTGGCCCCCCCGGCTCGGGCGGTTCGTTCACCAGCCCGAACAAGTACCAACCGGTGGCGAAGGCCAGCGTGCCGAAGGTGAAAAGCAGGGCATACGGGAGCGGGAAAGCCAGCCCGGTCGCGAGCAGACCGCGCACCACGAACCCGGCCAGAAAGGCGAGCAGCCCGCCCACCAGGTTGCGGATGCCGAAAAAGGCTGCCCGCCGCTCCTGGGGGATGGTTTTGGATACGGTCTCCCAGAAGGGCAGGCTGCTGAGGCCGGTGAAGAGCCCGTTGAGCGCCAGCCCCAGCAAGAAGCAGGCCAAGAGCAAGCCGGGCCGGTGGCCGAAGAGGAAGCTCGAGAGGGCGATCAAGGCCAGCCCCGAGATGCGCAGCAGGGCCACCCGGCGGTAGAGTGTTACCTTCACCGGCAGTCGGGCCACATAGGGGGCGATAAAGGCCTGGGGAACCAGCGATCCCGCGTTCAGCAGGGAAGGCAGCAAGCCGATTGCCCAGTTGGGCGCGCCCAGTTTGGCGGCGAAGCTCGAGAGTACGATGGTGGCGTTGAAGAAGGCATCTCCCAGAGCCACAAACCAGCCGTTGAGTACACCGAGCCGGTAGTTACGGTCGATGCCCTGGCCCTGGCCTATGATGCGGTCTATGCCGGTTTTGATCTTGCCGACCCTTGGCCCTTTCCACATCCTGCACCCACGGTACAACGCCGTTACCGTCTTGGAAATGGCCAAGGCCTACGCACCCCGGGCAGTGCTGCTGGCCTCGTACGCCCCAGCCGAACTCGAGGCCGGCCTCTGGCGCGATGCGGGCGACCTCCCTCTTTTTCACCTGCTGCCGTGGGCCGAGGGCAATGGGGTAGAGGTGATCGCGCTGGACAAGCATCCCAACCTCAAGGCACAGGCCGAGCAGTTTCGCCAGGCCTTGGCACAGTTTCCCCGCGGTCAGGAGTACTTAGCGCAGGCCGCCGAGCTCGAGCGGCGGCTGCAGGCTTTATTGACGCGGCCCCTTTTGTCCGATATGCTCTCGAGCCCCGCCTTCATCAGCGAACTGTGGAACTACCTAGACGGCTTTGTCCAGATATTCGGAGAGGGTCCTGCGACCGGTTTTCGCGCGCAGCGGATGCAAGCTGTGGCCGGGCAGATTGGCTCCAAGGGCGAGGGGCGCTGGCTGGTGATTGCCGACCTCCTCGACTACCCTTACCTGCTCCGCGAGGTCCCCGGCGCAGCCGGACCGGGTGCCCACGCCTCGAGCCCCGCCGAGGCCGACCGGGCTATCCTGGACCGGGCTTGGCGGTTAGAGGGCGATGACGACTGGGGGCTGCTGCTGCAGCAGCTTCAGGAGATAGCAGACGCGGAAGCCCAGTACCTGGCGGCGCAGATTTATCTGGCCGCAGGGCGCCCCGAAGACGCGTTGGCGCTGATGGAACCCTTGCTGCATGCTGAATTTGCCCATCCCGCCTACTTGCCTGGCTACGTGTTGGCCCGCTACGGCCAGCTGCAGGACTTGGTGGGTAATCGCCAGGCTGCTTTGCGGGCCTACCAGGCCACGCTGGCGTTGTCCTGGGTTCCTGCCGAAGCGCGGGAGATCGCCTTGGCGGGGCAACGAAACCCGTTTAAGCTGGGGTAGAAGCTTATCGAGAACCCGTCACACCCAACCGGGCCGGGGTTGCCTTACACTTGGTCCATGCTCAAGCGCGCTGCCCTGCGGGCTATGGCGCTGGCCTTGGCCTTGGCTTCGGTTTGGGCTTGGGCCAGTCCAGCCCAGGAGCTCTTGAACCGCGCGGCTGACTTGTTGGCGCACAACTATGCCGGTCCCTCGACAAAAGACCCCACCGCACTGGCCCAAAAGTATCTGGGCAAGCTGAACGAGGCCTGTGCTCCTCAGGGCGAGACCTGCGCGGTGGAGGTAGCCCTTCCCTTGCTGCGGGAGATGATGAGCGAGCTAGGAGACCCGCACTCGAGGCTTTGGCTGCCGGAGGAGTACGCCGGGCTGGGTCTGGTGCCTGGGGATCGGCAAGCTCGGCGAGGGCTGGGGATCCGCCACACGGTGGTGCCCGAATTGGTGGGGTTGATCGTACTCGAGGTCGAAGACGGCAGTCCGGCCAAGGCTGCGGGGTTACGGCGGGGCGACCGCATCGTGAGGGTCAATGGCCAAGAACTCAGCGGCAGCGCCGACGAGCGCCGGGCGGTGCTGGCCAAGGCCGTGGCTGATGGGGGCGAGATCGATTTGGCGGTGGCGCGGGCTCCTTTCGGTGCTCTGATCTCCTTGCGGATCACGCCGGGGATTTTGGCTACCCCGCTTCCCGAGATGTACTGGCTCGAGGAAGGGATCGCCTGGCTGCGCATCCCCAACTTCCGCGCCGAGCGGACCGCGCAGGAAGTTCACCGCCTGGTTCGCGAGGCACAGGACAAAGGGGCCTGGGGGCTGGTGCTGGACCTGCGGAATAACGGCGGGGGTAGCCTATTCCAGGTCATCCTCACCGCCGGGGCTTTTGTAGAGGAGCCGGGCCGTCGCTACGAGCGCCGGGATCTACTTGCCGATACGGTTGTATACCGCGGCGGTACGCTGCTGCGGCGCGACGGAGGCGGTGAGCGCCCGCTGTTGAGCCTGCCCGCCCCGGCGCGTTGGCGGGGCCCGATGGTGGTGCTGGTCAACAAAGCCTCGGCCTCGGGGGCCGAGTTTTGCGCGTTGGATTTACAAAGCGCAGGCATTCCGGTGATCGGTGAAGAGACGGCGGGCGTGGGCGATACGGTCACCAACTTCTTTTTGCTGCGGCAAGGCGGCCCTGCGTTGCAGATCACCACCTTCATCGCCCGGCGGCTAGACGGGGGCGCCTATCCCTCCAGGGTCACGCCGGACAAGGCCGTGGCCGATGACGCCAAGGCGCTGGCCGAGGGCCACGATGTGCCGCTGGAGGCTGCCCTCGGCTTTTTACGGAGCCATCGCCAGGCCACCGGGCTGGCTGCCCCGGACGCTTTGCTGCGCGCTTGGTAGGCCAAGGGCTGCGTAAGAAGACGGCTACAATCCCTCTACCGGCTCTGCCTCGAGCTTGCGGATAGCCCGCCGTACCACCTCGGGAACCCGCGCGGATTGCTCTTCGTGCATCCATACCTGCACGGTTTGGGCTTTGGCCGCGAGCGCTTCCTCGGCATAGATCGCGTAGGCGGTGCGGAAGCTTTTGTTACCTACCGCTGTCACCCGGACGTGCACCTCGACCCGCTGGCCAAGCAGGATTGGCCTCAGGTAGTCAACTTCCGAGCGGGCCACCAGGGTTTTGAACTCGGGAAGGTCCGGCTCGAGGCTGTGTAAAGCGCGGTAGTAGGCAGCCCGAGCCTCTTCCAGGTAGCTCAGATAGACTGCGTTGTTGACGTGCGCAAAGGTGTCAAGGTCGCTGTAGCGAACCCAAATGGGGATGCTCACCGGAAAGACCACCCTTACAAGATACTCCGGTTGCAAGTGCCCTTGCGGCTATACTCTAACCATGCATCATGTGGCCGAACTTCCCCAGTGGGATTTGACCCCGTTGTTTTCAGGGTTGGATGCCAAAGATTTTCAAGCTGCGTGGGACGATGTACGCCAGCGTATCCGCGACCTCGAGGCCCTGATGGGCCGTCACGAAGTAGGCAAGCGGGCCGCCCGCCCCTCCGACAAGGCCGCCTTCCGGGAGATCATTGACGCACTGAACGGCATTTACGAAGCGCAGACTCCCCTTGGCGCTTACCTCTACGCCCTCGTCTCTACCGAGGCCACCAACGAGGCCGCCCAGGCCAAGCTCTCTGAGTACGAGGGCCTGATGCTCCAGCTACAGCGGCTGCGCCCGCGCTGGGTGGTTTGGCTGGCCGCGCTCGAGCCCGAGATGGTCGAAGCCGGAGAGTATTCGATCCTCATCGAAGAGGCCAAGGTAGAAGCCCAGCACATGATGAGTGAAGCAGAGGAGGTCCTGGCTGCCGAGCTCTCGCTTTCGGGCGGGGCGGCTTGGGCCAAACTGCACGGCAACTTGACCAGCCTCATCACCGCTTCGGTGAACGGGGAAGAGTTGCCCATGTCCTCGGTACGGCTCTTAGCCATGAACCCCGACCCCGCGGTGCGCAAAGCCGCCTATGAGGCGGAGCTTGCCGCCTGGAAGGCCAACGAGGTGGCGCTGGCAGCGGCCCTCAACGGCTGGAAGGGGGAACAGAGCACCCTCAACCGCAAGCGCGGCTGGGCCGACGACCTCGAGCCCACCCTGCAGCAAAACCGCATCACCCGCGGGGCCCTCTCGGCCATGCAGGCGGCGATGGTGGAGAGCTTCCCAATCTGGAGACGCTACTTCCGGGCTAAGGCCAAGGCTTTGGGTAAAGAACGGCTCGACTGGTGGGACCTTTTCGCGCCCGTCGGCGTGGCTGGCGGTAGGCGCTGGAGTTGGGAGGAGGGGCGGAGGTTCATCGTGGAGCACCTGTCCGCTTTTTCTCAGGCTGATGCCGATCTGGCGGAGCGGGCCTACGCCGAGCGTTGGATCGACGCCCTACCGCGCAAGGGCAAGGTTGGCGGGGCGTACTGCATGCCCATCGGCAAGGGGCAAAGCCGCATCCTCACCAACTACGAGGAGAGCTTCGGTGGGGTCTCCACCATGGCCCACGAGCTTGGCCACGCCTACCACAACCTCTGCTTGTCCACCCGACCAGCCCTCTTACGCCAGACGCCGATGACCCTGGCCGAGACCGCTAGCATCATGAACGAGACCATCATTACCGAGGCGGCCTTGAGCAGCGTGTCCGAAGCCGAGCAACTCCCCATCCTGGAAGGCAACCTACAGGATACGGCTCAGGTGATAGTGGACATCCACTCCCGGTTCTTGTTCGAGCGCTCGGTGTTTGAAAAGCGCAAAGAGCGGGAGCTTTCCCCCAGCGAGTTCAAGCAGCTTATGCTCGAGGCCCAGCAGGCTACCTACGGCGACGCTCTGGCTTCCTACCACCCCTACATGTGGGCGGTGAAGGGGCACTACTACGGCAGCGATTTCTACAACTATCCCTACGCCTTCGGCCTCCTCTTTGGGCTGGCCCTGTTCAACAAATACCGGCTCGAGGGCCCCGATTTCGTAGCCCAGTACGATGACCTCTTGGCCTCGGTAGGGACCTACTCGGCGCAGCAGCTGGCCGCCCGCTTCGGCTTCGACCTGGAGGATCCGGGTTTTTGGGCCGGGGGGCTCGAGGTGTTGGCTGCGCGGATTGCGCGCTTTGAGAAGCTGGTGGGATAGAGGCTTTGTCGTACGTCGAACGCTGTATGCCCTACGAAGGCCCGTGGCTTGTAGCTGGTGGATCCATCCCCTAAAGGAAGAGTGGTTGGGGCGAGGGTTCCGATCCCTCGCCCCCGCATATTCCTTCCCCGCGTCTAAAACATGATTTCAACAATTTGGCAAGCTGTACTTAAAAAATATAAAACGTGACTTGACAATATATAAATATAAGCCTTACACTTCCTGATAAGGAGGGGGTAAGGATGTACGTTTCGAATAACTGGCAAGCGCTCGAGCGTCTTTCGCGGGATCGCGTCGCCACCCTGCGCGCCGAGGCGTGTTTTCGCGGCGTCAGCCGGGTGGCGTGTTTTCGCGGCGTCAGCCGGGTGGCCGAGCAACGTCAGAAGCCGCCCCGCCTGAGCCTGCGGCGGCGGATCGCCCGGCGGTTTAGAGAATGGGCCAGGAAGCTCGAGAGCGAGCCCTACTGGGGGCGGGAGGGGGAAGCCTCCTATGGATGAGCGTAGCCGCATCCGAGCCCTCCTCGAGGGAGGCCGGATTACCCAGGAAGAGGCCGACACCTTGCTCGAGACGCTGGATGAACTCGAGGCCGAGGAAGCCCCGACTCTTCAAAAGGAAATCAAACCGGTTGCTGTCGTTCCGGGTGAACTCCGCTGGGTCAAGGTGATTCTGCACTCCGAAGATTTAAAAGCCGGCTTCGACCCCCGCCTCGAGCAGCCCCTCATCGAGGGCCAGGTAGAAGTACAGGAGGAGGGCTCCGGTTTCCTGGTGACCCGCCAGCGGGGCCAGCGGCGGGAGCGGGGTGCTCACTTCTTCGAGAACGTGCTGCGCTACTTCGAGGGCAGCGAGGTCAAGGTGCACCTTCCGGCGGGCTGGGGGCTCGAGCTATACGTCACGTCGGGAGAGGTCGAGGTCGAGGGGATCCCCTTCGTACGGGGGAAGATCGGTTCCGGCGATGTCGAACTCGAGGACGTGCAGGGTTTGGACCTGCGGATCGCCTCGGGCAAACTCGAGGCCACCCTCAGGCTCACCCAAGGCGAGCACAAGCTGGTGATGGGCAGCGGAGACGCCGAGATTCGCTTCGTGGGTAGCTCGGTGCAGATCGCTGGGGTTTTGGGCAACGGCGAACTCGATCCGCGCGGCAACTTCAGCCAGCGGGGGCGGCTTGTCAAAGGCCTGGTCGGGCCGGGTGCGGCCAAGCTGAGCATTCAAATGGGAAGTGGCGATTTGACCCTGGAAGACCGGAGTGCTTCCGCTTAGGGCAGTGGCCACGACTTCTGCGCTGGATGAGGGCGAAAGACGCTATCGGGGAGGCGGTTTGCCATCTTAATGGGCGATATCGCAAACCGCTCTAGGAGGATCAACATGGACGAACGCGAACGGATAGAAGCTTTGCGGCGCGAAGGGAAGATCAACGACGAGGAAGCCCAGATGCTCCTGGAGGCCCTCGAGGCTGCGGATCAGCTCGAGGGGGAAGTCCAGTCCAGCGCAGAGCCCAAGGGTGTGGAGTATGGATCCCTCGAGGGGCAAGCTGGGGCCGGTGGCGGTTGGGCCTACCCGAGCCAAGAGCGGCGCTGGGTCAAGGTGAACATGCTGGCGGGACAACTTGAAGTCCGTGTGGATCCCAGCCTGCAAGAGCCCCGGGTGTGGGGCAAGGCCAGCGTGCGGCAGGTCGGCCAGGACTTGGTGGTCGAGCCGCAGCCGGTGCAGGGGGACTTCCTGGGGGGGGTGCTCAAAAACTTTAGGGCCGGCGAGTTGGACGTTCGCCTCCCTCCAGGCTGGGGCCTCGAGCTGGACGGTAAAGCCGGGGATATCGAGATAGAAGGGGTGGCCTTTGTCCGAGGCCGCCTGTTGGCCGGGGACATCGAACTGCGCGAGGTCGGTGGGCTCGACCTGGATGTGAAGGCCGGGAACATCGAGGGGAGCGCCTTGCTCCGCGAGGGAAGCCACCGCCTGCGCATCGAGATGGGCAACGCCCAGGTGCGGCTCTTGCCGGGCTCGAGCCTGAAGCTCAAAGCCGGGGTGGGGCTAGGGAACCTCGAGACCCCAGGGGACCGGATCGCCGACGGCGTGGGAACCCTGGAGGCGTATGTCCGCATGGGCAACCTCGAGATCGAAGGGTAGGCGGGGGCCTGAGTATGGAAGACAAGAAGAAGATCATGGACATGGTGAAGGAGGGCAAGATCTCCATTGACCAGGCGTTAGAGCTTTTGGAGGCCCTCGAGCCGAGCGGAGAGCATCGGGGGTTCAGCTTGGCTCCCACCTCTTCTGCCCCCCAGGGCACGGCCCGCCTGCTGCGTATCCAGGTAGACGCCCAGGAGGCTAAGGTACGGGTCAACGTCCCGGTGGCGCTGGCCAAGTTCGCCCTGAGCTTCGTTCCCGAGGAGGCCAGAGAAAACCTCTCGGATCGAGGTATTGATCTTTCCAACCTGCTCGATTCCCTAGGCAGCAACCTGCCTGAAGGCCGCCTAGTCGAGATCGAGGGCAGCGACGACGGCGAGCCGTTCAAGGTGATCGTGGAGGTGGTTTGAGCGGGCGGGGCTACCTCTAGGGGGTCGGCATGATGGCAGCTCTATTCAAACCAGGCAACTCCGGGAGCTTTTCTCGCAAGCTTCCGCCGCTGCGTCCGCGCTTTATATACCTGAGCCTCCGGACGCGAGGGTTGAAGGTTCCTATCTTTTTGGTGGTGCCGCTGAGCCTGCTCGAGCTCGCCCTGTGGACTAGCGTCTGGGTCTTAGACGGGCGGAGGCTGTTTGTCCAAAGCCGCTCAGCCGGGGCGGTTGGCTGGGAGGAGCGAACCCGGCAAGCTATCCGGGGGCTCGCCAAGAGCATCACGGCATTGCGGGGTTACGAGGGCTTTGGCCTCCTCGAGATCGAGGCCAAGGGCGGGGTCTCGCTCAAGATCGGGCTTTGGTGAAGTGTGGCGTTGGGTTAGCTCGAGGGGCGGCCTCCGGGCAACGACCCAGTTAGGACCATTCTCATGAACCATCCGTTGAAGAACATAGATTTCCGCTGGCTGCTCGCCTCGAGGGTCGCGGGCAACCTCAGCCTGGGGTTTGCCGAGGTGCCCCTCATGTGGTGGGTGCTGGAGACGACCGGCCAGGCTTCGCTGGTGGCGACGGTGGCGCTGATCGGGGCCATCGGGGCGTTGATCGCGGCCCCCCTGGGCGGGGTCTGGGCCGACCGAGGCCACAAGAGGCACCTGATCCAGTTCACCTATGCCGCGGATGCCCTAGTGCAACTGGCGATGATCTGGGGGATCGCCAGCGGCCACCTGGAGCTGTGGGGGGTTTACGTGCTGGTGGGGTTGGCCTCGCTTTTCGGAAACCTGCGCAGCCCAGCGCTAGGGGCTTTACAACCCCTGTTGCTCGAGCCCAACCAGTACCAGCAGGGCAACGCGGTGATGAGCTTGGCCACCACGCTAGGCATGGCCGCCTCGTTCGCCTTGGCTGGGACCGCCACCGGGTTTCTCGGGGTGGCCGGAGCCTTGTGGGTCGGGCTGGGCTTGGTGGTGCTGGCGGCGTTGCTGCTCATCCCCATCCGGGAGCCCCAAGTGCTCTCGCACACCGCGCATCAACAGCCTGCCAGGGCCATGCTCGAGGGGTTGCGCTTTATTCGGCGGACTCCGGTGGTGTTTTGGATCGTTGTGATCGCCATGCTCATCAACCTGATCCTAGCCCCCTTCGGAGCGCTGGCCGCCCCTTATGCCAAGGGACTGGGGGGTGGGGCCGCCGATTACGGACTGCTCACCGCGGCCTTGATGGTAGGGCAACTCGCCGGGCTGGTGATGATGAACTTCATTCGGATGAGAAACCCCTTCCTCACCTTTTTGCTCGGCACCTGGGGGCTGGCCGGAGGGGTGGGGCTGCTCGCCGTGGCGCCCCACCTGATCGTAGCGCTGGCGCTGTTGGCTCTGTTCGGCGTGGCGGCTTCCTTCATGAACGTGCAGGCCATGACCTTGGCCCAGCAGGCCATCCCCAAGGAGATGATGGGACGGGTGTTCGGGGTGTTGCAGGGGCTCAACATGGGGGTGCAGCCGCTGGGCTTGGCGACCACTTCGGGCCTGCTGGCGGTAATGGGGGTGCGGTCTATTTTCGCCGCGATGGGCGCTTTGATGCTGCTGGCCTCGCTGGCCTGGTTCCAGCGCCCGGTGCGCTCGGCCCTTAAGATTGCGGGTGCTTGGCCCGAAAGGGCGTTAGGAGGTAACTGATGCGAATCTATCCCATGCCCACTTCTTGCCCCGCTTGCCGCAGCCGGTTGCGGGTGAGCAGGCTGGTCTGCTCCAACCCCGATTGCCGTAGCGAAATCAGGGGCGAGTTCGAGGTCAACGAGTTTGCCTTGTTGCCTCCCGAACCGCTCGAGTTCCTGCGGCTTTATATCAAGAGCGGGGGTAACCTGAAAAAAGTCGAGAGCATCCTGGGGGTTTCGTACCCCACCGTACGGGCTCGCTTCAAAGATATGCTGTACGCCCTAGGCTACGAGATGCCTGACGAGCCCGAGCCCCCCCAGCCCGACCTGGCCAAGGAGCGCTCGGATATCCTCTCTGCGCTCGAGAGGGGAGAGATCACCCCTGAGGAGGCCAACCTCCGGCTACGGGCGCTCAGGCGCAGATGAGGCGTTTAGGCCAGGGTGGGCAGCGGTTTTTCCGCCCGCCGCAGGGAGACGCTGAAGGTCGAGCCCTTGCCGAGTTCGCTCTCCACCCAGACCGCCCCCCCGTGGGCCTCTACGATGGCCTTCACGATGGAAAGCCCCAGCCCGCTGCCTCCACGTTCGCGGTCGCGGGCCTTGTCCACCCGGTAAAAGCGCTCGAAGAGGTGGGGGAGGTGCTCGGGGGGGATGCCCTCCCCGTTATCCTCGACGCGGATCACCACCCGTTCCCGCAGGTCGCGGGCCACCAGGCGGATCTCGCTGGCCTGGGCTTTCTGGGCGTTAGAGACCATGTTGGCGAAGACCTGGTGCAACCTTTCCACGTCTCCTAGCACCCACAGGTCCTCGGAGACCTCGAGCTGAATCCTCCCCCCCCGGGGGAAGCTCTGCCCGTACTCCTCAGCGATTTCGGCCAGTAGGGTGTGCAGGTGCACCGGGGAAAGCTCCACCCGCCAGGTCCCGCCCGTCTTGGAAAGCTCGAGCAGATCCCCCACCAGCTTTTTCATCCGCTCGCCCTCGCGCCTGACGATCTCCAGGCTCTCCCGCTGCTGCTCGGTAAGCGGGGTACGTCGCAGCAGGTAGCTCACGTGGCCCAGAATCGCCGTGACCGGGGTGCGCAGCTCGTGCGAAGCGTCGGCCAGGAAGCGGGTCTGGGTTTCCCAGGATTCCTCCAAGCGGGCCAACATCCCGTTCAAGGCCCGTACCAGGGCGGCCACTTCGTTGTTGCCCTCGAGCTCGGGCAGCTTGGTGGGGCGTTCGCTCATCTGTTCTGCTCGCCTAGCCACCCACTCGAGGGGCGCGAGGGTGCGGCTCATCAAGCGATAGGCCATCCACGCTCCCAGTACCAAAACGATCAGCGCGGTGGCGGTATAGATGCGGGCCAGTTGGTCCAGGGTGAAGTCTATAGATTCGGTGGGGCGGCCCACCGTCGAGATGACGAAATCGCCCCCGCTTCCCTGGAGCAGCACCGCGTTGACCAGCAGGTTGATCCGCCCGCCCTGCTCGAGGGGCAGCGACAAGGTGGTCCAGGTCTCTCCTTTGGAGAGTAACTCCTCATACGCCCGCTTGGGCAGCACCAAGCGCTGGTTGGGTTGCAACAAGGGGCCCTTGACCACCTCAACTGCCGAGAGCAGGTCGGGCAGGGTGGGTTTGCCGCTGCGGATGAAGCCGTAGTCAATCTGCGAGTAGACGTTAGCGGGCAGGGCCAATTTGAGAATATCCACCACCTGAACCTGCTCCCCGATGAGGCGGATGACCTGCTGGGTGGAAGCCTGGATCTCGCTGCGCAGGTTGCGGTAGAGGAAGCCTTGCAGCAGCCCGTACACCACCGCGCCGATCAGGGCCAGCGAGGCCATCAGCAAGGCCACGGTGAGCAGGGTGACACGGGTGCGCAGGGTCATGGGGCAGCTAAACGCCTAACGCAGGCAAAGGGCCTTAGTCCTCTCGAAGAACGTAGCCCACCCCGCGCACGGTATGGATCAGGCGGCGCTCGCCGACGCCCTCGAGCTTCTTGCGCAGGTAACCGATGTACACGTCCACCACGTTGCTGCCGCCTTGGTAACCGGGCCAGACCTTCTCCTCGATCTCGAAGCGGCTGAAAACTTTGCCCGGGCTTTTGGCGAGGAGTTCCAACAGCTCGAACTCCTTGTTGGAAAGCTCGATGCGGCGGCCTGCACGGTAGACCTCGCGGCCCTCGAGGTTGATGATGAGGTCGGCGACCCGGATCTCCCCGGTGATGGCCGGGGTCACCCGGCGCAGGTGGGCGCGGATACGGGCCAGGAGTTCCTCGATGGAGAAGGGCTTGACCAGGTAGTCGTCGGCTCCGGCGTCGAGGCCTTCCACCTTGTCTTCTACGCGGTCTTTGGCGGTAAGGATCAGGATCGGCACGTTAGAGGTCTTGCGGATACGCCGCGCCACTTCGATGCCGTCCATTACCGGCAACATTAGATCTAGGACCACCAGGTTGGGATTGGTCTCGCGAAATCGGGAAAGCCCGGTGATGCCGTCGTAGGCTACCTCGGTCCGGTAGCCCTCGGCTTGCAGCTCGAGTTCTATAAACCGAGCGATGTCTTTCTCGTCTTCGACGATGAGGATCAAGGGCTGTTCCATAGACTCCATGCTAGCAGGGTAGGCGACATTCTCATGAGAAGTGGCCCAGAGGGTTAAGGAACCCCTCAATTTATGGGCCAAACCATTCTAATCTCATATTCTCCGGTAGAAATCCAAGGCCGAGCTTGCCCGCGCCGGGGCTGATGAATCAAAAAACCCTTGTAATGCAAAAGTTAGATTTTACTGAATATAATCCAATGAAGATTATTTGCAATACAACGCCAGCACCGCCAGGTACATGAAGATGCTCCCGGCCAGCACGAAGAGGTGCCATAGGCCATGGAAGCCGACTGCTTGAGGCCAAGGATCAGGCCACTTGGTGGCGTAATTGATCGCACCCAAGGTATACGCCAGACCTCCAGCGATCAGCCAGACCAGGGCCCAGAGGTTGAGGTCGAGCCTGGGCCAGAAAAACACCACCAACCAACCCAGACCTACGTAACTCAGCGTGTAGAGCCAGCGTGGAGCTTTGAGCACGAGCACCCGGAAGAGCACCCCGAATATCGCCAGCCCCCATACGATGCCCAGAGCCCAGGGCCTCCAGGAAGGCTCGAGCCCCTGCAGCACCACCGGGGTGTAGGTTCCTGCGATGAACAAGAATATAGCCGCGTGATCCAGGCGGCGCAGGCCCTGTAAGGCTTTCTCCGAGACCTTAAGGGCATGGTACAGAGAGGAGGAAGCGTACATCACGGTCATGGAGACCCCGAACACCAAGGCCCCCACCCACTTGGCGGTATCTCCCTGCGAGAGCAAAAGCAAGACGATGGTACCTATCAGGGCCAACACCGCACCGGTGAGGTGAGAGTAGGTATTGAAGGGTTCCCGAACCATTTGCAAATCTTATAGCAAGCTTTGTTAAACTGAATGTGAAAAACGGCAAAGCTGTATTTCAGCGCAGGAGCCGCACGGCCTCGAGGACCGTCTTGGGGTCTTGCTGCCCGCGCGAGCGGCACTCTTCCAGGAAGTTTTCCAGCACCAGATCGCCGATCCCGTCCAGTGCGCCGCGAATTCCTGCCAGCAAGGTGAGGATCTCGGTGCAGGGGCGATCCTCCTCGACCATCTTGCTAAGCCCCCGTACTTGACCCTCCAGACGGCGCAAGCGGTTCAAAATCTTCTGTTTGTCCGCAGTTGGGGTCATGGTGGGGGTACCTCCGCTAGAAGCTCGACCAACTGGACTCGATTCAAGCCGCCCAGGTGGCGGGTTTTCACGCTCCCATCGGCCCCAATGAGCAAGGTCGTGGGCAGGCCCGAGACCTCGAGCCTTCTTTGCACCTCCCCGGCGTCCAGGTAGGCGGTGCCGATGCCGACCCCGTCGAGGTATGCGCGCACGGTGGGAGCGTCTTCGCCGGAGTTGAGGAATACGATGGGGTAGCCCTGCTTGGCGTACTCCGCCAATAGCGGCATCTCTGCACGGCACGGTGGGCACCAGCTAGCCCAGACGTTGATCAATAGCGGCTTAGGCAGATCCTTCCAAGCTACCAGCTGTACGCTACCGTCGGGGGCTAGGCGTTCCAGCTTGAAGTCTGGGGGTAGAGCCTGGGCCGCTCGGCCGGGTACGGGCTTGAGCAGCTGAGGGATCAAGGCGATGCCCACCGCCAGGGCCCCGGCGGGTAGAAGCCGGGGGGATTCTCCCCGCAAACGCCACCAGGCGACTAGACCTGCCCCAAGAAGCCCCCACCCCCAGGCGAAGCCCCCGCTGCGCATGTCTACTAAGGTGACCAACGCCGGGAAGAGGCCACCGTGCAAAAAGGCCTGAGGATGCTCGAGGGCGTACCCTAGCCGGGCTGCCAGTACCCCAGCTAACGCCGTTTGCCAGGCGGCGGCCTCCAGCCTGGGCTGCCGTAGCCGACCCGCCAGGATCAGGAAGACCAGCAAGCCCAAGATCAGCGAGAAGCGGCTCCACTCGATGACCAGTGGCCCTAGCCGTAGCGCGTCAGGGGTAAGGTTCATCGCCTAACCGGATACCCGGCCGCCTGCCAAGCCAGCAGGCCACCCTGGACGTTGTGAATATTGCTAAAGCCCTTGCTTACCAAAATCTGACTGGCTTGGGCGGAGCGGTTCCCGCTGCGACAGATCACGTAGACCGGGAGGTTTCTGGGGATTTCGGCAGCGCGCTGGGCAAGCTGTCCCAAGGGGATCAGCTTGGCTCCTGCGACGTGCCCGGCGGCGAACTCGTAAGGCTCCCGCACATCCAGGATGAATTTGGGAGAGCGGGCCTGGTAGAGTTGCTGTACGCTCACGTTTTGATAGCCAGCCTGGGCCATCGCGCCCACCAGCCCCAGCAGGACCAAGACGAGCGGAGAAAGCTTCAGCTTCACGCTCCGACCCCTACTCCGGCAGCCTTGAGGGCGCCCTCCAGGAACACCCGCTCGGGCTGAGCCCCCAGCACCCGCTCCGTCCCCTGCCCGAGGATGACGGTGTCGGGCACCCCGGAGATACGGTACTGCTGCGAAAGCCGCGGGAACTCGTTGGCCTCGATGCCTTCGGCCACTACGTGGGGGTTGTGGAAGGCGAAGCGGAAAGCGGTGAGCACGGCGCGGGGGCAGTAGGGGCAGGTGGGGGTGACGAAGCTTTGCATCCGCACCGGCTGGGTAATCTTTTGCAGCTCGCCCTGGCTCTTCTCGCCCAGGCCGCTCTGCCCAGTACCCAGCATGAGCAAGGTCTCGATCAGGGTGCTGAACTCGTACCCGGCAGGTAAGCCGATAAAGCGGATATTGCTGCGGCTCGAGCCCGCCTCCCGCAGCAGGATGGTGGGGGCCAGCTTCAGGCCCAGGGCCTGGGCTTCGGGGTCGGAGAGGGGCTTCTCCACCACCGCGAGGTGCTCGTTGAGGGCCGCCACTTCCTTTAAAAGACCCAGGGTCTCCTCTTGCATTCCCGGTTCGTCTTGGCCCGGCAGGATAAGGCCGCTCCCTTTGAAAACCACTAGCTCTACTGGATTTTGGATGGGGGCTAAGGCCTGGCGCACTTGGGCTTGGGTTTTCTCGTCTAAGAAGTTCATGTAAGCTCCTTGGGTTTCCTGGGTATATACCCCCCAGGGATATTTGACAGTATACCCCCTATGGGTATAACATGCAACCATGTTGTTCAAACAGATCTACGAGGAAGGATTGGCCCAGGCCAGCTACCTGATCGGCTGCCAGGCCAGTGGCGAGGCGGTGGTGGTAGACCCAAGGCGGGATGTCCAGGTTTATCTCGAGGAGGCCCAGAAAAACGGCCTGAAGATCGTGGCCATCACCGAGACCCACATCCATGCCGACTACCTCTCGGGAGCCCGTGAGCTGGCCAAAGCCACCGGCGCTAGGCTGTATCTCTCCGACGAGGGCGACGAGAACTGGAAGTACAGGGGCCTGGAGGGCTTCGACCACCAACCCCTCAAGGACGGTGACCAGATTCGGGTGGGCAACGTCACCCTCACCGCCGTCCACACCCCGGGCCATACCCCCGAGCACCTGGGCTTTTTGGTGCAGGACGGGGCTGCGGCCAGCGAGCCCGGCTTCTTGCTGAGTGGCGACTTCGTGTTCGTGGGGGATATCGGCCGCCCCGACCTGCTGGAAGAGGCCGCCGGCATTCTGGGCACCGCCGAGCCGGGGGCCAGGCGGATGTTCAAGAGCCTGAAGGAGAAGTTCCTCACCCTGCCCGACTACGTGCAGGTCTGGCCCGGCCACGGCGCGGGCTCGGCCTGCGGCAAGGCCTTGGGTGCGGTGCCCTCCAGCACCGTCGGTTACGAGCGGCGCTTCGCTTGGTGGGCCGACTATCTGGCCAGGGACGACGAGGCGGGTTTTGTGAAGGCCCTCCTCTCTGGCCAGCCCGAGGCCCCCAGCTACTTTGCCGAGATGAAGCGCCTCAACCGCGACGGGATGCCGATTCTGGGCGGGTTGCCCAAACCCCAGCCGCTCACCCCGGAAGCCTTCCAGAAGAGGCTGGCCGAAGGGGCGCTGCTGGTGGATACCCGCGACAAGCTGGCCTTCGCCGGGGGGCACCTCAAGGGGGCCATCAACATTCCCGCGGGCAATAACTTCTCCACCTGGGCGGGCTGGCTCTTGCCCTACGAGCGCGACCTCGTGCTCTTGGCCAGCCCCGAGCGGGTGGAGGAGTTGGTGAAGCAGCTCATCCGCATCGGGCTCGACCGGGTGGTGGGGTTCATTCCGGGCCTCGAGGGTTACGCCCAGGGCGAGCTCGAGACCGTTCCCCAGCTCACCGCCGCCGAAGCCAAAGCCCTGTGGGAAAAGGGCGAGGCCGTCATCCTAGATGTGCGCGGGGCCGATGAATACATAGCCGGACACATCCCCGGCGCACAAAACCTCCACGCCGGGCGGGTGATGAGGAGGCTGAGCCAGATCCCCAAGGACAGACCGGTGGTGGTGCATTGCCTGGGTGGGGATCGCTCCTCCACCGCCATCAGCGCCCTGCTGGCCGCCGGCTTCACCAACGTCATCAACCTCACCGGGGGGATCAGGGCCTGGCGGGAGCACGGCTTCCCCACCGAGAAGGGGGAGGCGCGCCAGGCGGTGGGGGCCTGACCGACTCGGAGCCTCCCAAAAGGACGTACCATGACCCGAAACCTCGACCCCAAGACGGCTTACCGCACCCTAGAGCGCTACCAGGTGGTGGATGTGCGTGAGCCCTACGAGTGGGCCGAGGGGGTTTTGCCGGGAGCGCTGCGGCTACCTCTCGGCACCCTCGGGACCCTAGCCCCGCTCCACCTCGAGCGCGAACGTCCGGTGCTGCTCTACTGCCGCAGCGGAAACCGCTCGCAGGAAGCCCTCAAAACCCTACAGAAGCTGGGCTACAAGAAGGTCTGGCAGCTCGAGGGCGGCCTCAAGGCCTGGCGCGAGGCGGGAATCCCCTGCGCCAGCCCGATCTAGACGAAGGAGAACCATGTTGACCGTGCCCTACAAAGACATCACCCCCCAACAGGCGCAGAAGCTGCTCGAGGACAAGGTCCTCTTCGTGGACGTGCGCGAGGCCGAGGAGTTTGCCGACTCCCGCATCCCCGGCGCCAAGCTGGTGCCGCTGTCGGAGTTCGCCGGGCGGGCCGCCGAGCTGAGCAAGGACCAGCCGGTGGTGCTCTACTGCCGCAGCGGGGGCCGAAGCGCGCAGGCGGCGGCCTGGCTGGCGGCCAAGGGCTACACCAAGGTGCTCAACCTCGAGGGGGGCATCCTGGCCTGGTACCGCGCCGGGCTGCCTTTGGACAGCGCCCCGGTGGAGGTAACCTACCGCGAGACCGCCTTCGCCGAGCTCACCCCGCACGAGGCCAAGGCTTGGGTGGACGCGGGGGCCTACGTGGTGGACGTGCGCGAGCCCTACGAGTATGCCATGGGGCACCTGCCGGGAGCGGTGAACATCCCCCTGGGCCGCTTTGTGTCCGAGGTCAGCAGGCTACCCAAAGACCGCAAACTGCTCCTGGTCTGCGCCTCGGGCAACCGCTCCTCCCAGGCCGCGGCCTACCTGGCGGGCCAGGGGTTCGACAAGGAGCTCGTGGGCAACCTCGAGGGCGGCACCTACGGCTGGATGAGCGCGGGCTTCGAGGTGGAGCGTTGATTGGCTGGCTGAGAAATCTGTTCGGCGCAGGGGCTTCGGTGGGCCGCCTGAGCCCGCTCGAGGCCCACGAGAAAGCCAAAGCCGGAGCCATCATCCTGGACGTACGCACCCCATACGAGCGCCAGGAGGCTAAAATCCCTGGCTCCCAAGCCCTCCCGTTGGACAGGCTAGCCCAGGAGTGGGAAAAGCTCCCAAAGGACAAGGAGATCATCTGCCAGTGCAGAAGTGGGGCCCGGAGCGCCCAGGCGGCTCGCTTCCTGGCTGAGAAGGGCTTCAAGGTCTACAACCTGGCGGGCGGTATAGAAGCCTGGAAACGGCACAAACTTCCGGTGAAGTGATGGCCGCTGCGGAAAGCCACATGCTCCTAGCCTGGGTCGGTGCGCTGCTGATCGGGCTTGTCCTGGGTATGCTGGGCTCGGGCGGCTCTATCCTCACCGTGCCCATCCTGGTCTACCTGGTGGGCGAGCCCGAAAAGCTGGCCGTTGCCGAATCCCTGGCCATCGTAGGGACAATCGCCTTGGTGGGATCCCTTCCCTATGCGCTCCGCGCTTTGGTGGACTGGAAAAGCGGGGTGGTGTTCGGTATACCCGGCACAATCGGTACCTACGCCGGAGCCTGGCTTTCACAGTTCGTAAGCGGAGGGGTGCAGCTAGGCTTATTCGCGGTGGTGATGCTCCTGGCGGCGTTTATAATGGCTCGCCCCAAAGGACTCCGCGCTCCCCGTACCTCGGGAGTCATCTGGAAGACCGGGCTTGGGGGAGGGGGGGTGGGGACTGTTGTTGGGCTGGTGGGGGTAGGTGGCGGTTTCCTCATCGTTCCGGCGCTGGTGTTGTTGGGGGGCTTGCCCATGCACCTGGCGGTAGGGACTAGCCTGCTCGTCATCGCGCTCAACTCGGCAGTTGGTTTTTACAAGTACCTGCACCTGCTTCCCGCGCTGGGGCTGACGGTGCACTGGGATTTGGTCTTCTTGTTCAGTGTCCTGGGGATCGCCGGGAGCTTTCTAGGAGGGCGGATCGGGGTTCGTCTCCCACAGGAGGCGCTGCGCCGGGGTTTTGCCGGATTTTTGGTGTGGATGGGGCTTTACATCTTCTGGCAGAGCCTTTCCAGGCTCCTCACGGGTTCCGGTTGAGAGAAGGGAGCGATACACTTGAGCCACCCTCTATGGCCAAGACCACCCAGACCCGCTGGAACCTCCAGGATATCGACCCCCGCAGCACCCCCGGCTTCGATGGAGGGAAAGCAAAGGCCTTAGCCGAACTCGAGCGTCTCTCGACCCGCTTGGGCCAACTGCAGGAGCAGCTTTACGCTGAACGCCAGCACCGGGTGCTGGTGATCTTGCAGGGGATGGATACCTCCGGCAAGGACGGCACCATCCGCCACGTGTTCAAGCACATAGATCCTCTAGGGGTAAGGGCGGTGGCCTTTAAGGCCCCTACCCCGCCTGAGTTGGAGCGCGACTACCTGTGGCGGGTGCACCCTCACGTCCCGGCCAATGGCGAGCTGGTGATCTTCAACCGCAGCCACTACGAGGACGTGCTGGTGGTGCGGGTGCATGGCCTGGTGCCCAAGGCGGTGTGGTCGCGGCGCTACGAACACATCAACGCCTTCGAGAAGATGCTGGTGGATGAGGGAACCACCGTGCTCAAGTTCTTTTTGCATATCAGCAAGCAGGAGCAGAAAAAGCGCCTCCTCGAGCGTTTGAAAGAGCCTGACAAGCGCTGGAAGTTCAACCCCCAAGACCTGGTGGAGCGGGGTTATTGGGAAGACTATATGCAAGCCTACCAGGACGTACTGGACAAGACCCATACCCCATACGCCCCCTGGCACGTGATTCCCGCGGACCGCAAGTGGTACCGCAACCTGCGGGTCTGCCAACGGTTGGTCGAGGTGCTGGAGGGCCTGGGGATGAAGTATCCTCAGCCCGAGCTGGACATCTCTGGGCTCGAGGGCGAGCTGGAGAAGACGTGAGGAAGCATGGACGTCTTCCCCTGCCTGGAGTCCCTCCGGCTCCGCTTGCGGGAGATCCGCGAGGAGGATGCCTGGGCTCTCTACCGTATCTATACCGACCCCCTGGTGGTGCGCTACCACAACCTCGAGCGCTTGGAAGGCCTCGAGGCAGCCCTCAGCTTTGCCGCCTGGATGCACAGCCTCTATCCCGAGGGGCGGGGGTTGCGCTGGGGGATCGAGGGGCGGGGGTCGCCAGGCCTCATCGGCACCATCGGCTATGAGTACCTCGACGCCCGCCAGCAGGGGGCCGAAATCAGCTACGACCTGCTCCCGGCGCATTGGGGCCAAGGGCTCATGCAGGAGGCCGTGGAGGCGGTGCTGGAGTATGTGCGGGGAACTTCCCTGCTCTACCTGGAGGCCAACGTGGTTTCGGAGAACCAGGCCTCGGCGCGGGTACTCGAGAAGGCCGGGTTCATTCCTCGAGGGGAACCCTACGCCCAGGGATTGCCCGGTGGGGCCACCTACCGGGTGCAGCGGTATCGGCTCGAGGTAGACCGGGCCCCTCACAACAGCTCGAGCCCCGGCCAGCCGGCGAGCAGGTCTTGCTCGTTGAGGGCCTCGCCCTCTACCTCCGGCGTCCAGGAGAGGTAGGCTGCGAGCGTGGTGAGGGGGGTGGAGGAGGAGAGCGCGAGCAAGGCCTGCCGGGCTCCGGCAGCGCGGAGCGGCCTGGGCACTGCGGGCAGCGGGCCGCGGTGGGCCAGCAACAAGGAGACCAGCAGGTAACGCTTGTCGGGCTCGAGGCGGGGGGTGTACTCGGCTTCATGGGTCTCCACCTTGCCCTCAAATTTGCGATAAGTTTCGATATAGCTGCTGCGGTCCTCGGTCATCCAGCGGTCGAACTGGCCTTCGGCCTCTTCGAGGCGGCCCTGCCAGTTTTCGTAGCTGCCAAACTTCCAGCTGCTCTGCTCGCGTAAGAGGAGGGCGGCGGCATTGTCCACCAGGTCGGCCAGCCCTTGGGGGGTCTCGGTATCGGCCTCTTCGGCGAGGCGGCGCAGCGCCCGCTGAAGCTCGGGAGAGTAGAGGAGGGCCAGCCGCAGCCGGGCCACCTCCGCCTCCGCTGACCCGGCTCCCGGCGAACCCCCACTGCCCCGGGCCGCGCTGCTCAGACCCCGCACCACCGCGTAGGCGATGAGGCCCAGCACCAGGAGGGTGATGATGGAGGCCACGCCGATACCCCCACCCCCTATACCTGGGGTCACGTACACCGGCGGAGCCGGGTAGGCCGGGTATACCGGCGGGGTGCTGTAAGGCCGGCTGGGGGTAGGTAACGGGAAGGAAGGGGCCGGAGAAGGGTTCACCCGCGGCACCGAGGGGGTGCGGAACCCCCCGCGTCCACCCGCTCCACCCCCCGAGCGCTGGGCAAACCCGACGGCCAGAAGCACCGGCCCCAGCAGGGCCAATAGCATCAGCAACCCTACCGCGAATCTACGCACGCTTACACGATACCGTAGGAAGGGTTGGTAGAACGAAGGAGCGGTCAAAGCCGCCCGCCTCCCCTCCAACCGCTGGCAAAGATCCCATGGGGAGGGGCTACGATGGAAGATCCCCGAACCCGCAAAGTGTGAGGGCGGCTGGGATTGTAGCAAATAATGTTAGTAAACTTGATACGAGGAGACTGAAGTCTTGGCGCTTACAATGGCCGAGGTTCTGCCTGGAGGAGAACCGCAAATGAGCGAACGGAGCGAGAACAAAACCCTTCCCCCTACGCTGCCTATCTGTCCGGTGCGGGGTTCGGTCATCTACCCTACCATGGTCATGCCCATCGATGCTGGGCGGCCTATCTCGATCAAGGCCATAGATGCGGCCTTGGCCCAGGAGCGGGTCATCCTGATCGTGAGCCAGCGCGACAAGGACCTCGAGGCCCCCGGCCCACAGGATCTCTACGAGGTCGGCACGGCTTGCAATATCCTCAGGATGCGCAAAAACCCCGATGGCTCGATACAGATGCTGGTGCAGGCTTTCGCCCGGGTAAAGGTGACCCAAGTCACCCAGCAGGACGGCTACTTGCTGGCCCAGGCCGAGATCATCTCCGAGAGCGTGGGGAACGCCGTCGAGGTCAAGGCCCTCTTTCGCGAGGTGCGCGAGAAGTTCCAAGCGGTGCTCAAGGAGGGGCGCTACCTGAGCCCCGAAGTGACCCAGTTCGTGCTGAACCTGGAAGACCCCTCGCAATTGGCCGACTACATCGCTTTCCACATGGATTTCCGCCTCGAGGATAAACAGAAGATCCTCGAGACCGCTTCGGCTTCCGAGCGGCTCAAGCAGGTGTTGGTGTTGCTGGATGCTGAGCTCGAGCTCATCGAGACGCAAAAGCGCATCCAGCAGCAGGTCAAGGAGGAAATCGACAGAAACCAGCGCGAGTACTTCCTGCGCGAGCAGATGAAGGCCATTCAGAAAGAGCTGCACGGCGAGGAGGGGGAAGAGGAGGTGGAGGAGTACCGCCAGCGGATCGCCGCCCTCTCTCTTCCTGAGGCGGTAAAAAGCGAGGCCGAGCGTGAACTCTCCCGCTTTGCCCGCATGCACCCCGACTCCGCCGAGGCCAGCGTAATCCGCACCTACCTGGATTGGATCGTCAACCTCCCCTGGAATACCCGCACCGAAGACTATGTGGACCTCAAACAGGCCAAGGAGATCCTCGAGGAGGACCACTATGGCCTGGAGAAGGTCAAGGACCGGGTCTTGGAGTACCTGGCGGTGAGGAAGCTCAAGCTCGAGCGGGCCAAGCGGGGGGAGATCCCCGAGGAGGAAGTGGCCAAAGGCCCCATTTTGCTCTTCGTGGGGCCGCCGGGGGTGGGTAAAACCTCCATCGCCAAGAGCATCGCCAAGAGCCTGGGCCGCAAGTACGTGCGGATCAGCCTGGGCGGCGTGCGCGACGAGTCCGATATCCGCGGCCATCGCCGCACCTACATCGGGGCTATGCCAGGGCGGATCATTCAGGCTTTGCGCCAGGCCGGGAGCAAGAACCCGGTGTTGCTGCTCGACGAGGTGGATAAGCTGGGCTCGAGCTATCAGGGCGACCCGGCGGCGGCTTTGCTCGAGCTGTTGGACCCGGCGCAGAACAAGGAGTTCACCGACCATTACCTGGGCGTGCCCTTCGACATGAGCGAGACGCTCTTCATCTGTACCGCCAACTTCCCTGGGAATATCCCCGCTCCCTTGATGGACCGCATGGAGCTGATCGAGTTCACCAGCTACATCGAGCAGGAGAAGCTGGAAATCGCCAAGCGCTACCTGCTCCCGCGGCAGATGCTGGAGAACGGACTCAAGGAAAACCAAGTGGTCATTACCGAAGCTGCGCTCTCGCGGCTTATCACCCACTACACCCGCGAGGCCGGGGTGAGGAACCTCGAGCGCGAGATCGGCAGCCTCCTGCGCAAAGCTGCGCGGAGCATCCTCGAGACGGGGCGAAAGCGGGTGCGCATCACCGAGGGCGACCTCGAGAAGTACCTGGGCCCGGCCCGCTTCATGCCCGAGTCCGAGGCCCGTGAGCCGCAGGTGGGGGTGGCGACCGGGATGTACTACTCGCCGGTGGGCGGGGACATCATGTTCATCGAGGTCTCGGCCATGCCCGGCAAGGGCAACCTGATCCTCACCGGTCAGCTGGGCGACGTGATGAAGGAGTCCGCTCGAGCGGCGCTCTCCTACGCCAAAAAGAACGCCCAGCGCTTCGGCATCTCGCTCGAGCGCTTTGACGGTTCAGACATCCACATCCACGTCCCAGCAGGCGCAGTGCCCAAAGAGGGCCCCTCGGCGGGGATCGCCATTACCGCCGCTATGGTTTCGGCCTTGGCCGAGGTACCGGTGCGCCACGACGTGGCCATGACCGGCGAGATCACCCTCACCGGGCGGGTCTTGCCCATCGGCGGGGTCAAGGAGAAGGTGTTGGGGGCGCGCCGGGCAGGGATCCGCCAGGTGATCTTGCCCAAGCAGAACCAGTCGGATCTGGTCGATGTCCCGGCCTACTTGCGCCAGAACCTCACCTTTCACTTTGCCGAGAACCTCGACCAAGCCCTCGACTGGGCCTTGGTGGGTGGGTTGAAGGGGCTCGAGGCGAGAGGTGCCTCCAAACCCAGCAAGCCCAAGGTGAGCCGCAAACCCAAGGCTCCCCCCGCCGCGCGCGCGTGAGCTTCACCTGGGCGTCATCGGGCAGCGCTATACTTAGCCCATGCGGGGCGCTCGGCAAATCGTCGGCGGGGTGGTGCTGCTGGTGGGGTTGGGGGCGGGGGTCTGGTCGGCCCACCTGCACCCTTCCCCGCCCGGGCCGACCCAGCCGATCGTGGTGGTTCAGACCCGGGCGGATGAGCGGTATCCTTACCGCTCGGCGGTCTTCGACGCCTTTGTGGAGGACTCCTACCGAGAGGTTGCGTCGCGGGTGGAGCCGTTTTACGCCTGGTGGGAGGGGGCTTACGCGAGGCACCCGCAGCTCTGGCTGGAGGGGCATAAGGCCCTGATCGCCGCCATGGAGGCCCGGAAGAAGGAGCTGGCCGCGGCCCAGGGCGAGGCCAAGACCCGGCTCGAGCTAGAAACCGCCCGGTGGTTGCACAAGCTGGTCAAGACCCTGATTCCTAAATTCAGCCTCGAGCGGGGCTTTGAGTTTGTGTATACCGTGGAGCGGGGAGAGCGCCAGTGCTTGCTGCAATCGGTGCTGATCGCCGGGATGCTGCAAAAGATGGGCCTGGATGCGGGAGTGGCGATGGTTTGGAAGAATCCCCAGGCGCAAGAGAGCAACAACGGCCATGCGGTCACCGTGCTGCGCCTGCCGGGTGGGCGCGATGTGCTGGTGGATGCCTCCGACCCCGAGCCTTTCATCCGCCACCAGGGCCTGTTTGTCTACGACCCCGCGAGCCGTAGTTACCGCTTCGTCGAGCCGGTCTATTCCCAGGACTTTATCACCGCTTACCGCTTGCACGGGAGCGGCGAGGAGGTGAACCCAAACCAACTTCGCCCGCTCAGCGCTCGCTTTCTACGTTCGCAGTTTTATTACTATCGAGGGGAGCGGGCTCCGGGCGGGTTCATGGGCCCCTCCAACCCCCGGGGCCTGGCAGCTTCGGCCCGCTTCCTCGAGCAGGCCATCCGCTACGATCCCTACAACCCCCTTCCGGTCTACGTGCTGGGGCACGTCTACGCCAAAGAGGGCAAAAAGGAAGCTGCCCGCGAGCAGTATCTCCAAGGGTACCGGCTCTATAGGGCCTTTGGCTACGTCCCATCCGGTCCCCAGGCGGCCTACAGCCGAGCGGGCTGGGGCTATTAGCCTCCGGCATTAAGGCTACCCTAACGCCGTTCTTGCTCAGCCTGCTCCCCGGGAGGCTAGACTTGGGTAGCATGAAGCTTTACCGGATTCTCCTACCGCTGGCCTTCGGGGTAGCCCTGACCGGATGCCTGCCCAGGGTCAGCCCGCTCCTGGGCACTACCCCGGTGGTCACCGACTTCCACCCCGACCGCGGAGCCGGCGCCGCCTACAAGCTCGACGAGGCGATAAGCTTTAGCTTCACCCTGACCCAGCCGGGCTACGTCACCCTGGTGGCCATTGACCCCGACCTCAACGTCTACGAGATCGGGCGGCGCGGGGTGCAGTACCCGGCGGGTAACCATACCTTCCCCCCTCCCGGTGCCGACTTCCGCCTCGAGGCCAGCCCCCCGCTGGGCCTTCAGCGGGTGCGGCTGATCTTTACCGATACCCCGGCCCCTGCGGTGCGCTTCCGGGGCCGAATGAACGGCGGCGAGCTGGAGCGGACTACCCGCGCCTACCTCGAGGCTTCCGGGGCTAAGGTGCGCGACGTGGCGGAGACCACGCTGAGGGTGGTGAACCCGTGAGGCTTGCCAAGATGGGGCTGCTCGGGCTGTTGGGCCTGGGTTTGCTCGGTTGCCAGACGCAGCAGGCCGCACCCGAGGGGTGCCAGGCGGTGGCCTACCAGCCGGGTGGGGTGAGCGGGAGTTTTGTACCTGCTGACAACTTTCGCCGGGTAGAGGCGGACAGCATCAGCGGGGTCGAGGCCAGCCGCCTCCAAGTCGCCGAAGACCCCGACCATCCCTTCAAGGCTGGGCAGCTTATCGCGAGCAACTGCAACGACGGGTTAGTGCGCCGGGTAACCGAGGTTCAGGCTGCTACGGCTTCGGATAAGGTCTCGCCGCAGGGGATTCGCACCGTCTGGCTGAATACGCAAGACGCTGCGCTCGAGGACGCCATAGCCTCCGGTGAGGCCAGCATCAATTTCGGACAGTTGGAACTCCAGAGCCTCGAGCAGGCCCTACCGGGGGTCGAACTCCAGCAGGTCACCGGCAAGATTACCCTCAAAAACCTCACCCTCAACCCGGTTGCCGGGGTGACGGTGGTGCTCAACGGCTCGCTCGAGCAGACCCTCAACCCGCGCTTCCGCCTGGTGTTCAACAGCGGCAGCGTGGACGTGTTTGAGGCCGGGTTGGGCGGAGAGTTCAAGTCTGAGATCAAGGCCAAGATCACCGTCAGCAAAGCCATCCCGAGCTGGAATAAGGAGCAGCCTATCGCTCAGGCCGCCCCGATCCGGCGGGCCTTCCTGGTGGGCGCCGTACCGGTGGTGGTGGTCGTCACCCCCAAGCTGGTGGTGGGGGCCAGCGGCGGAGCGGAAAACAACGTCACCGTAGAGGCGGGTATTGCCCCCACGCTGGACTTCGACGCTGGGATCAAGTACGACCGCGACGGGGCGCAAAAGTGGGTTCCTCTCTGGAAAGACCCCACCTTCGCCCTCAACCCCACCTTCAGCTACACGGTTCCGGCCAAGGCCACCGGCAGGGTCTATGCCAAGATGGTCATGGAGGTGAAGTTCTATGGGCTGGCCGGGCCGACCCTGGAGGCCGGGCCGCAGATGAACCTCACCCTGAACCCCACCGGCTCGAGCCCCTTGGCGAAACTGGCGGCGGGGGCCGGGGCTAGCGGTAGCGTTTCCGCCGGGTTCAGCGTGCTCGGTAAGGGCTTATCGGTGGGGACCGCGCCCATCACCCGCGAGAAGACGATCGAGCTGTCTTGCTCGGACAGCGGCTGCAGCTAGCCGACCGCCGCGGTAGACTGACAGCGTGAAAGGCCTCAAGCCCCACCTGCTTCTATTGCCTCGCTACCCCTACCATAAGGTCGAGGCCCCCATCAAGCTCGACCAGAACGAGTCGGCCCACGACCTGCCGCCCCATCTCAAGGAGCGGGCGCTAAAACGCCTGGCCGCTCTTTCCTGGAACCGCTACCCCTCCCTCCACGCCGAGGAGGTGCGCGAGGCCCTGGCCCGCCACACCGGCTGGGATCCCGAAGGGGTGGTGGTGAGCCCGGGCTCGAACCTCCTCATCCAGTGCTTGGCCCAAGCGGCTACCCGAGTCCTCGACACCGCACCTGCCTTCCCGCACTACGCCATCTCGGCCAGGCTGGCCGGCACCCCCTACCAGGCGATTCCCTTACACACGGACTTTCGCTTGCCGCTAGCGGAGCTTCTGGAGGCCATGTCGGGCGAGGCGGGGGTGCTCTTTCTGCCTAACCCCCACGCCCCCACGGGGGTCCTTTTCCCCGAAGCCGAAATCCAGGCCTTAGCCCGCCGGGCGGGAGAGACCGGCTGGCTGTTGGTGATTGACGAGGCCTACCAGCAGTTTTCCGGCTCCGACTTCCGCGACCTGGCCCGGGGGCACCCCCACCTAGCCCTTTTGCGCACCTTCTCCAAAGCCTGGGGGTTGGGCGGAATCCGGGCCGGGTATCTGCTCGCAAGCCCCACCGTGGCGGGCGTGATCCAAAACCTCTTGCCGCCGTTTGGGCTGCCCGCCCACACCGCGGCGATCCTGCTCACCGTTCTGGAGGACCCCAGCTACATCCAAGCGCGGGTGCGGGAAGTAGAGGCGGAGCGCGAGCGGCTATACCGCGCTTTGAGGCAGCACCCCACCTGGCGGGTTTACCCCAGCCACACCAACTTTTTGCTGGTGCGCACCCCCGACGCTGCCCAGGCTTACCGGGCTCTCCTCGAGCGCGGCATCCTGGTGCGGCGGCAAGACCACTACGCCGGGCTCGAGGGGTGCATTCGCCTTTCGGTAGGGACCCCCGCCGAGAACGACCGCCTCCTGGAGGCGGCTTTTGAAATAACCAGGGTGGGCCATGCGTAAGGCCAGCCTCGAGCGCAACACCGCCGAGACCCAGATTCGCCTTGCTCTGGGCCTGGACGGGCCGATTGGAGGGCAGATCGCTACCGGGCTGGGTTTCCTCGACCACCTCCTGGCTGCCTTCCAGCGGCACGGACGGTTTTTTCTCGAGGTCGAAGCCCAGGGGGACCTCGAGGTGGACGTCCACCACCTGGTCGAGGACGTGGGCATCACCCTGGGGATGGCCCTCCGGCAGGCTCTGGGCGACTTCAAGGGAATCGAGCGTTACGGCGAGGCCACCGTGCCGATGGACGAGACCTTGGTGCAGGCCGCCCTCGACCTGTCGGGGCGGCCTTTGCTGGTGTTTCCGGTGGAAGAACTCTCCATCGCGGGCAGCGCGGGCGGGGTCAGCGCTTACCACCTGCGGGAGTTCTTGCGCGGGCTGGCTAATCACGCCGGGATGACCCTCCACGTGCGGCTTTTGGCGGGGCGGGAAGCTCACCATGTGATGGAGGCGGCGGTGAAAGCGCTGGCTCGAGCCCTTTACGCCGCCACCCGCCATACCCGGGAGGATCTGCCTAGTACCAAAGGTACCCTCTGATGGGCTTTATCCCTTTCTCAAAAGGGCTTCATCGGGGGATGCGAGGCTTTAATTCGATGCGATGGAGACACTTTTGGTTTGGGATTTTGGCTTGTATAGCCTTCGCCCAGGCTCAGCCGCTTGGCGATTCCCAGCCTATCGGCAAGGAGGGCCCTGCTGTTGCCAAGGCGATCTGCGCGGTGAAGGGTATCCTGGTAGCCGGACAGGCCTGCACGGTGGCGGCAGACCGTCTGGGGACCTCGCTCCTCTTTGGCGAGGGGCCAAGGCAGCGGGAGTACGTGCTCGAGCACTTTATCTCCGGCAGCTTCACCCAAAAGGGGGCCCGGCAGGCTTTGGTGGGGATGTGCCAGGCCAGCGGGGATATCTGCTCGGGAGAGATCGTGCTGCTCGAGCGGGCTGCTTCGGGCTGGCGGGCGGTGCGGGCCTACACCAACGCGCCCTTCGACTTCTACTTGGGGGCGTGCTTCAAGTTTCCCGGTAGCGACGGGCGGGATCGTCTGGCCTGCCGCTCGGATGGGTACCTGGACCCCCAGGGGTTGCAGTACCTCTTCAACCTGACCGCCGCCGAGTTCGGCAGCAAGTTGACCGCGACCCGGCTCCTCAGCTACGGCACCGCCAGCGCCTGCTCGGACAAGCCCCAGCGGGTGGTGCGGTTTTCTAGCTGGGCCCGCAAAGACCTCAACGGGGACCGCCGGGCAGACCTTGAGCTAACCCTGAACGAAAGCCCCCAGGCCAAGGTCGTCTGTAACCCTACCTCTTTGGCCAAGTACGAAACCGGACAGACCACCCCGGTTCGGCTGGCCTTTATCTTTGACGGCCAAACCTTCAAGCCCACCGCCCAGACTGCGGCCAAGCTCAAGACCCTTCCCGCCCCCCCAGCCTCGAGGTAAGGCGGGGTAGATCCCGCGTTGGCCAGGCGAGGCGGAAAGTAACCCTAGGCTGCCCCGTTCCGGGATTCATTTGTATGATCGGATGCGGATGCGCACGCTGCTGATTGACTACGGCTCGGGGAACCTGCGGAGTGCGGCCAAGGCTTTGGAAGCGAGCGGGCTCGAGGTGAGTGTCTCCGCTGACCCCAAAGATGTGGCCAAGGCGGACTTGCTGGTGCTCCCCGGTCAGGGGCACTTCGGGCAGGTGATGGGGGCGTTTTTGGCCTCGGGGTTCGAGGAAGGGGTGCGGGGCCATATTACGGCGGGCAAGCCTTTCCTGGGTATCTGCGTGGGAATGCAGATCCTCTACGAAGCTTCAGAGGAAGCCCCCCGGGTCCGGGGGCTGGGCCTGATCCCCGGCACGGTCCGCCGTTTCCGGGCCAAGCATGTACCCCAGATGGGCTGGAACGCGGTGCGCTTCGCCCCTGGGGCCTTCGAGATCCTGAGCGGGCGCTATTTCTACTATGCCAACTCCTACTACGGGCCGCTGGTAGAAGGCTCGGCGGGGGTCAGCGAGTTTGCAGGAACCGAGTTCACCGCGGTGTACGCCAAAGACAACGTAGTGGCCCCCCAGTTCCACCCGGAGAAAAGCGGGCAGAGCGGGCAGGCCTTCTTGCAAGCCCTGCGCCGCTACTTCGGCGGCTAGGCGGTGGATTTGGCCTGGAGCAAGTCCTCTGGCCTGATCAACCGGCCTTGGGCTCCCACCGCGGTCGCCGCGAGCGCCCCGGCCCAGTTGCCCAGCCGTGCGGCGGTGAGGAGGTCACGTCCGTCCATCACCGCGTGGGCGAAGGCGGCGGTATAGGCGTCGCCCGAGCCGGTGGTATCCACGATGTCCTCCACCGGGAAGGGCTCCACCAATTCCTGTTGGTTAGGGGTGACCACGATCGAGCCCAGCGGCCCCACCTTCACGATCACGGTGTCGAGGCCGTAAGTGTGGAGTTCGGCGAGGCCCTCGGTGATGGTGCTAGCCCCGGTGAGATCGAGGAGTTCCTGCTGGTTCATCAGCAAGTAGGGGACCCCCCGCACATACTCGAGGATCTCCCGGCCCACCGCTCGCACCGCCCCGGTGCCCATATCCACGAAGATCGGCAGCCCACGCTTCTTGGCCGCGTCCAGCACCTTTACCGCATACTCGCGCTGAGGGCCACCCACCAGGGCATAGGCCGACATCACCACCGCATCCACCTGGTCTAGGCTGCGCGGTTTGAATTCGGCGGCATCCAAATAGCGGCTTGCTCCGCCCGCGCTGACCATCGAGCGCTCCCCGCCGGGGACCAACAAGATCAGGACGCTCGAGGTGGTATTCGTCGGGTCTTCTTGGAGATACCGGAGGTCTACCCCAGCTTTGCTTACCTCGCTAAGGGCTACCTCACGAAAGGGGTCTTGGCCCACCCGGCCCGCCAGATAGACCTTATGCCCCAGGCTGGCGAGCTGGGCGGCCAGGGTGGCCCCAGCCCCCCCCGGCTTCATCAGGGCCCGCTTGGCTTCCACCTCTTCGCCCGGTTCGGGGATGTGCTCGAGGAAATAGATGAGGTCAACTGATATATCACCCAGAACGAAACAACGCATCCGCTACCTGCTCCTTTGGGCCGTTTGATCTACGGCCTCTTTGCGCTATCGGCCCGTGAACTGACTACGATTTTACCCCAGGGCCGCGCTGGCTACGTCATAGGAGTGTAACACCCCAGGCATGAGAAGGAGGTATTAACCCGTCGATTGAGGCTAGCGGGTTGCGTCATCTATAGAGGGAACCCAACGCAGCCTCCTGGCCGCTTGAGAGATGCTGGCCTGACGTACGCGATGACGGAATTAGCCGTAGCAGATGGCGTTACACTACCAGGGCAGTAATGAATGCAGCATCCGGAACTGTTCCAAAGACAGGGCTTCGCCGCGTATCTGGGGGGACAAGCCCATCTGTGCCAAGGCCGCGGTGACCGCCTGGGGTGAGTATCCTCCGGCTTTGAGCGCGTTGGCGAGGGTTTTGCGCCGCTGGGCGAAGGCGGCCTCGATCAACCGGAAGAGCTCCGGATCGTCGGGGTTGGCGTTGGGCTCGAGCCGAACCAGCGAACTGGTGACTTTGGGCGGGGGGAGAAAGGCCCCCGGCGGCAGGTCAAAAAGCCGTTTGGCCTGGCTGTGGTGCTGTACCCGCAGGCTGAGCACTCCGTACTGGGGTGTGCCGGGGGTGGCGACCATGCGCAAGGCCACCTCTTTTTGCACCAACACCACGATGCGGCGGAAGCGCCTCGAGAGCAGCAGCTTGGTGATGAGCGGCGTGGCGATGTTGTACGGTAGGTTTCCGGCAAAAAGGCTTTGCGAGGGAAGGGCTTCCCAGTCGAACTCGAGCGCATCGCCCCACATCACCTCCACCGGTAGGTGGGCCAGGCTCTCGGCGTGCACCGGTTGGAGGCGGCGGTCCATCTCCACGGCGGTAACTTTCGCCCCCGCCTCGGCCAAGGCTCGGGTCAGCGTGCCCAGGCCCGGCCCCACCTCGTAGACCCGCTCGCCCGGCTTGAACCCTACGGCGGCTACGATCCGCTGCAGGTATCCGGCCTCGACCAGAAAGTTCTGTCCGAAGCGCTTATCTGCGCTCAGCCTGTAGCGCTCGAGCAGTTCGCGCACCACGCGGGGCGAGGCGAGGTCTTGCCAGCGCGAGATGAGGGTCACGGTTAGGCCAGCACCGCTTCTTGGCCTTCTAAACGGGCCAGCACCCGGGCTTTGGCCTCATCCAAGCTCACCTCCCAGATCAGGGCCAGCTCTGAGGCCAACATCCCTAAAGCTTTCTCAAACACCCCGCGCTCGGAAAGCGAGAGGGTTTTACCCCGCTGGTAGCGGAACAACGTGCCCACCAGCGCGGCCACCTGGTAAGGATCGCCCGAGGCCAAGATTCTTTCTTCCTCACGGTGGCGTTGCATCCAGATGGTGGGTAGCTTCAACTCGGTCTCGAGTGCATCCAGAAGGCGCTCGACTGCCGCTCCCGCAAGGGGCGGGCGTAAGCACGTCCGGGCGACTCCCACCGGGACCATCACGGTGTGGGCCTGGCCCAATAGCTCGAGGACATAGTAGACTTTCTTTTCACCGAGCACGCTGCGCTCGTCCAACCCCACGATTCGCCCCGCGCCGTGCGCGGGGTAAACCACGGCTTCACCGATGGAAAACATACCGCTCTCTATTGTACTCGAGCCTGCGGAACCTCCGAGATGCGCCACTCGAGCATATCCTCATCCAGCAGCATTTCGAAGTATTGATCGCGGTCGAGGGCATCGATGAGGGCTAGCTGATCCTTGACCAAGATGCCCTCTTTCATCACCGTGTGTCCGTAGACCCCAAAGCGATAGCCCATGCGGGTCACGTAGTCAGGGTTGGTGAACCACCACTCCTTGGGTTCGCGGCTGTTGTAGAACAGGTCGTCGTAACTTTGCAGCCAGGGGACCGGTCCCACGTGGGCGAAGTTGACCCCGAAGATGTTGACCTCGGGAGGGAAACCTGCGAGCCAGGCTTTGAGGTCTTTGGGAAGTTCCAGGCCGCCGTGCTCGGGGTGGAATTCGTGGTGCTCGAGGTACTTGTTTCCCAGTACGTAGCTGCCGGTGAGCACGGCGTGATCGTGATTGCCCATCAGGATGTGGACGTGGCCGGGGGCGGCTTCCTGGTAGCGCTTGATGCGGTAAAGCTCGCGGATCTGGGCTTTGGCGGCCAGGCGCAGGTGCTGGGGGTTGGTGGGGTCGTAGTCCTCCAGGCCGGTGAGCTTGCGGTACTCGGCCAGGGTCTTGGGGTGCATCAGATCGCCGATGAGGATGACCCGGTAATCGCCCTCGAGCACCGGGCGAGTAGGCATGAGCTGCTCGTCGGCGGCGTAGGAGGCCTTTAGCGCTCGCCACAGCTTGGGGAACTCGGCGTGTAGATCTCCGATGGCGATGACCTTGATCACGTTTTTCCCTTCAGGAGGGCGCGCAGTTCGCCATAAAGCCGCTTGGTCTCCTCGGGGGAGGAGCCATAGCCCTGGTACTTCATCACGATGCGGGCCACCTCTTTGCCCATGCCTTGCTCCTTGAGCCGGTCGATGAGCCGGTGGATCAATTCTTGGGGCTCGGGTTTGGCCGGTGGGGCTTCGGCCGCACCTTCACCGGGAGAGGGTTCTTCCAGCCCGGCGGGATGGGGTTCGGGGGGGGTGGCTTCGACCTCGAGCTGAGGAGCTTCAAAGCGCCCTGTGGCGGGATCGTGGTCTACCCACTGCTTCTCCAGCCGGTACAGGTACCGCCCTACCCCGAACTTCACCGCCGCGCGCTTTAGGGCATCGGAGAAAGCGGCTTTGAGGCTATCGCCCTCGCCCACGTCTTCCTTGCTCACCTCGAGCAAGGTAAGGCGGCATTTGACCGCATAGTTCCCCTCTTTCTCCACCAACACCTCGTAGTGATCCTGCCAACCCTCCGGCCCCACCACCTCATCGAGCCGGTCGAGCACGGTGCGAGCATCTACATAGGGCACTACCATGGCCCGGCGTTTGTCCTTCGACAAAGCTTCCACCCGCCACTGCACCTCGCTGGCCGGGAAAGGCTCGCTAAGCTTGCGCCAGTCGCTCATTTGGCTCATTGTATCCGCACGAAACGCTCTGGCATACACCTGAGTGGGGGATCGAGCAGGCCAAACGCTGAACGCGCAAACGCACCTCTTGTCGCCAGACCATTAAGGCCGCGTTGAAAATACCCACATCAGGATTAACCGCCGTTTCCTCTAGCCTACGTGTATGCGACGAATTTCAATGCGGGTTGGACTGATCGTCGTGTTGTTGTGGAGTTCGTTAGCCCTGGCGCAGATCCGGGTGGATGTTCAGCTTCCCTTGCCGGTGATCGTGGTGACCGGGGAGTTGCGGGTGGGCCTAGTGCCGAACGTGGTAGTGGTCGAGCAGGTGCGCGAGCCCCAGGGAATCGTGGTGGTCTACCGCTCGAGCCAGCCTTACAACACCTTTGTCTATCATGACCGCGACCTGCGCGATAGGGGATGGACACGGGTCAAGTACCAGGCCAAAGGGGGCCACTACCGCGCTGAGTATCGCCGCGGACGGACCAAGGCTAAGCTCGAGGTGCAAGACCGCAAGGGCCGGGTCGAGGTGCGTATACGCGAGGGTTAGGGAGGCTAGACAGTTCTGCGGCACCTCGCTAAGATAGGGAGCGCTTGGGGCTGTAGCGCAGCTGGGAGCGCGTCGCAATCGCACTGCGAAGGTCAGGGGTTCGAATCCCCTCAGCTCCACCAGAAGCAGTCCGGGGCTTAGCCCCGGATCCTTTGTTGGCTACGGTACCTTAAGCGCTCCTTCAAGCCAGCTTCGGGGGCTTTCCCGCCTTCGTGACTAGCTTCGGACGTAGGTCGGCGGCCCTGGGCGTGTACATCGGTAAGGCTCGCCGCGCTTAGTAGACCTTACCCCCCAGCGGCACTTCGCGCTCGGGGGTCAGCAGCACCACCCGGTTCTCCTGGTCCGGCAGGCCCAGCACCAGCACCTCACTAGGGAATCCGGCCACCTTGCGCACTCCCAGGTTGACTGCACAGACCACCTGTCGGCCTACCAAGGTTTCGGGGGTGTAGAGATCGGTGAGCTGGGCGCTGCTGGTCTTGATGCCCAGCGGTCCGAAGTCGATCCAAAGCTTATAGGCGGGTTTGCGGGCGGCCTGGTTGGGCTCGGCCCGTATGACGCGCCCGACCCGCAGCTCGAGGCTTTCAAAGGCTTCTAGGGGGTTCATGACGGTTTTCCTCAAGGTATCGGGTGATGCAAATGTCCCGCTTAAGAGTATCGTATACTTCCCAGCGTGCAACGCTTGCTTGACCAAGCGGCCCACTTGATCCGCGAGGCCCGCGACTTGGGCCCGGCGGAGATGGTGCTTCGTTTGAAGGAGGCGCTCGAGATTCTAGAAGCCGTGCGCCCCAGCCCCGAGCGAGACGGCATGATGGGGCTGGCCTACTTGCGCCTGGCTCAAGCCCAGAAAAACCTAGGTCAGCCACGCGAGGCAGAGCGGGCTTTCATGCTCGGTTACAGCTATGCCCGTACCTCGCGCGAGGACCGGGTGCGGCGCTTCGCCGAAAAGCTCAAAGAGGAGTTCGGCGCTTAGGGAGGAGAACTACCGGTGGGACAGACCTTGGGGGATATTGCTGCGACCTTGATCCTGCTTTCAGGGTTGGCGGTGATCGTGGGGGTGGTACTCATACGGCGCGGAGACCGGGTGTGGCACCCCCGGGTGATGCTCACCGCCACCGTGCTGGCCGCGTTGTTTCTGGTGTTTTACCTGCTCAAGTGGGGCTTGTACGGCACCACCCGCTACGTAGGGCCGGAGGAGTGGCGCGGGGCCTATTACGCGCTGCTGTTTAGCCATACCCTGTTGGCCGCCCTCAACGGCCCTTTGGTGATTTGGCTTATCTACAACGCCCTCAAGGGGCGTTTTGCCATCCACAGGGCCTGGGCTCGCTGGACGGTGCCGATCTGGCTCTACGTGGCCGCGACCGGCTGGGTGATTGACCTTATCCTCAAACGTTACGGTGAAAGCGCCGGCGGTATTCGTTTTTAGCGCCTACGGCCTCGGGGGCCGCCGGAGAGGGCGGCCCGCTGCGAGTGCGCTGACGGACGCCAGGCATCAGGATTTTTTGCGGCCCCACGGCTCGAGGACGATAGCCCCCTCTACCACTCGAGCCCGCTCGGGACCGCGCGACGTGCTGCCTGCGGGGGCCTGGGCAAAGTGTTGGGCGATGCGAATTTGCTTTGCCTCGAGGCTCATGGCCCAGATGGTGGCCTCTTCCTGGCCGGTGGCCCCGGCGTGGGCTAACCCGCGCAGCTTTCCCACCACGATCACATCCCCTCCGGCGATCACTTCTGCCCCAGCATTTACGTCGCCCAGCACCACCACCGTACCCGGGCTTTCGATGCGGGTACCCGCCCGGAGGGTGTGGTCTACCACCTCGGTGTAGGGGATCGACCGCTCGCCCCGCGGGGGGCGCAGCGTGATGCCCCGTTCTTGGCCGATCTCTGCCAGGGCTTGTAGTAGCTCAACCCCTACCGTTCCGCAGACTTCGACCTCGAGCGGCAGGTTTGGAACATCGGCCAGGGCTTTGCGCAGCGCCTCGGGGGTTTCGCCTCCATCGAGCCGTACCGCCAAGGCGTGGAGGGTAGCGCGGATTCGCATCGGGATTGTTATACCATTGCCGAAGGCCACAGAAGGAGGCTCGTGGCGTGAGGGGATGAGTTCCCGGCTACAGGCGGTAAGCTATCCCCGTGAGCAGCAAAGCTGAGGCCGAACACTACACCTGGGGGCAGAACTGCGACGGCTGGCATCTGGTCCGGCGACCCACGGCCAAGAAGACCTCGAGTTTCCGGTGGTCTCCCAGCCCCACGCCCACCGGGACCGAGTAGTCCTCTAGGGACGAGCCGCGCTGGGCGTAGGGTTCGGCTGGGCGGGGGACCCGGTATTCACCTTCCAGAAAGCGCTCATGACCTTTTTTGCCGCAGGCAAGGCGACCCCGCTACCCTCTCCGCCGTTCTCAAAGAAGGCCACCACCACTAGGGGAGGGCGAGGATCGTTAGGATCCACTGGGCCGTAGCCCATGTACCAGGCGTGGGATAGCCCCATGCGTTTTCCGGGGATCTCGGCGGTGCCGGTCTTGCCCGCAGTGGGTACCGGGAAATCCTTTAGCTGGAAGCTTGCCGTGCCCTCGGTAACGGTCTGGCGCAGGCCCTGCTGGAGATCGGACCAGTGGGTGCCGGGCACCTGGGTGATGTGCGGGGAAACCGGAGTGTTGCCGATGCGCCTGACCAGGTGGAGCTCCGGCCGTCGGCCCGACATAGCGATAGTCGAGAGCATCCGGGCGATCTCCGCCGGGGTGGCCAGCACCGGCCCCTGCCCGATGGCCACGCTCAGGGTCTCGCCGGGGTACCAGGGCTCGTCGAAGGTCGCGCGCTTCCAAGCTCGCGTGGGCAGAAAGCCCAAGCGTTCGGGGATCTCGAGCCCGGTGGGTTGGCCGATGCCTAACTCCTTGGCCCTAGCGGCGATCTCGTCCACCAGGGGGGCCGAGCCAGGAGGGGAGTTCCACGCCGCTTGGAAGTACCAGGTGTTGCAGCTGTTGGCGATGGCTCCCTTGACGGTCATGGGGCCCATGTTGTAATGGGCCCAGTTGCGCATGGTGAAGCGGCCCACCGTGAAGGCGGCGGTGCAGGGATAGGTGGTTGTGGGGCTGACGTACCCCTTTTCCAGCAATACGCTGCTGGTCACCAGCTTGAAGGTCGAGCCCGGTGCGTAGGGCAGTACGGCCCGGTTGAAGAGGGGTTTGTCGGGGTCTTGGATGAGCCGCTGGATTTCCTCCCGGGGGGTGGGGCGACGGGCGAAAAGGTTGGGGTCGAAAGTAGGGGCGGTGGCCATGGCCAGCACCTCGCCGTTGCGCGGATCCACCGCGATAATGGCCCCTTTGGGTTTTTGGTCGAGGGGCAGGCCGTAGCGCTTGCGGCCCTTGTGGAGATCCTCGAGCGCATCAGCCAAAGCCTTTTCGGCCGCTTTTTGCAAATCGTAGTCGATGGTCAGGTAGACGTCCTTGCCGGGGATGGGCGGGCGGATCACCTGGCTGCGGATGCGTTCGCCGCGGGCGTTCACCTCTACCAGTCGGGCCCCGCGGGTACCGCGCAGGGTGTCCTCCAAACCGCCCTCGAGGCCCGAAACCCCCACCAGCTCGTCGGGGTCGTAGCCCTGTTTGACCTGAAGGGCGTTGGCGAGCTGCACGTAACCTAACACCGCGCCGGAGATGGGGCGGGGGTAGGTGCGCTCGAGGCGTTCCACCAGCTTCAGGTTTTTCTGCCCCGCGGTGAGTTCGGCCAAGGTGGGGATGAGGCCTTCCGGAAGGTTGGCCCGGACGACGACCTCTTGAGCGCGTTCGGGTTTAGGTAGCTCGGAGAGGCCCAGTAAGGCCAGGATGCGCTCCTTGAACTCCACTTCACCGCCCGTGTAGACCAGGTCCACCGCCATGCGGTTGTCGGCGATGAGCTTGCCGTTGCGGTCGAAGATGCGTCCTCGAGGAGCGGTGATGGGTTCAGTGCGCACGTAGTTGCCCCGGCTCTGGGTGGCGTACCGTTCATACTCCACCACCTGTAGCTGCCACAGCCGCAGGCCGTACAATCCCAACACCGCGTAGACCGAAAGCAGTAGCAGCAGCAGGCGGCTATTCATAGCGGGGGCTTTCCAGGCTGCCTCTCGCTAGCCTCAGGAAGAATGGAGCCACCAGCAGGGTCAGGATGCCCTCAGAGGCAAAGACGGAGGCGATGCTTAAAAAGCCGAAGGGTTCTCCTCGCAGCCAGTAGACCATCAGCAGATACCCCAGCCACTTGGTGAGCAGGCTCCCGATGAGCACCGCATACTGCCCTAGCGGCTCGTCCCAGTGGAAGGTGCGCGAGAGCCGATAGAACACGTAGGTTCCCAGCAGGTAACCCATCGGGCCAAACCCCGGATAGCCTGCTGCCGAGAGATCCATCAGCAGGCCCACCGCGAAGGCGAGGATCAGTCCGGTATAGGGCGAAACCCTAGCCGCGATGGCCAGCACGGCCAGAAAGGGTAGGTCGGGGGGAGAGAGCCAGTCCGGCAGCAATCCCGAGATCAGGCTTTGCAGCAAGAAGGTGAGGGCCAGCAGCAAAATCGGTCTCATAGAGGGCGGAGGACCACCACCTCCTCCAGTAAAGAAAGCGACACCGCCGGCTTCACCACCGCCTCCTGACGCAAAGCCCCAGGTGGATGAGGGAGCACCTCTTCCACCTGCCCCACCCGGATGCCTGCCGGGAAGAGGCCTTGCAGCGACCCCGAGAGTACCCAGTCGCCGGGCTTGATCTTCGCCTCGACAGAGAACTCCACCCGCAGCTTGCCCGGAGGTTGCCCGGAGGCGATGCCGCGACCCGGGGCATCCATTAGCCGCACCCCTACCCGTGACTCAGGATCGAGGATGGTGCGCACCACCGCAGTGTTGGGGGTGACTTCGGTGATGACGCCTACCAGCCCTTCCGCCGAGGTGACCGGCATTCCCACCCGCAGGCCCTGATGGCTGCCGACGCCCAGAAACAGCCGCCGGTAGAGCCCAGAGGGGTCCTCGCCCACCACCGGGGCCACCGCCACCACCTGGGGAGCCTGCTCAGCTTTTACCCGGAGCGCGGCGGCGAGCTGGCGCAGCTGGACCTTGAGGCGGGTGTTCTCCGCCTCGAGCTCGTTTGCCTTCTCCCGCAGGGCCCGGTTCTCGGCCCGCAGATCCCGGCGGTCTACGAGGGCGGCTACCGCCCCGCGGAGGTTCTGCCCCACCCGGTAGCTCCATCCGAACCACGGAGCAATCCGGGCGGCCAACTCGCCGGGGAGGGCAGGGGCGTAGGAGCGGGTGAGGCTCGAGAGCACCAAAGTCAGAACCAACAGCCCCAGCAGCAGCACTCGCCGCAGCACCCGCTCAGTCATCGGCCCTACCCCATCGCTGATTGCTGGCGGAAGCCAGCGGATAACCCGCCTGCTTCAAACCCTCCCAGACCCGGGCTACCGGTAGCCCCATCACCGCGTAGAAGTCCCCCTCGAGCCGCTCTACCAGCACCATCCCTTTCCCTTGCACCCCGTACCCACCGGCTTTGTCCATTCCCTCGCCAGAGGCCACGTACCACTCGATCTCCCAGTCTGCCAGCTCGCGGAAAAACACCCGGGTGGCCTCCACCCCCGTGTACTCCGCCCCCTCGGGGGTGCGCAAGGCAAATCCGGTGAAGACGGTGTGGTCCCGTCCTGAGAGCAGGCGGATAAAGCGGCGGTACTCGCCCTGGTCGGCAGGCTTGCCCAAGACCTGTTTTCCCAGCGCCACCAGGGTGTCGGCGGCCAACACCCACTCGCCGGGTTGCCAAACGGTCCGGGCCTTGCGCTGGGCTAGCTCACCGGCCTGCTGTAGGGGAGAGAGGTGCTCGAGCCCCGCCTCATCCGCCCCGGAGACCCGTACCACAAAAGGCAGGCCCAGCCGAGAGAGCAGCTCCGCCCGGCGGGGGCTTCCTGAAGCCAGCACGATCAAGGGTCTCGAGTCTGACATGGTTGTATCTTTACCCGATTGGGCCTGCCCTGGGGGCCTCAAACTGCCCCAGATTACCAGATATCCCCTAACCCCTCCTGATATGGATGAGACCGAGAGAAGCCTTTCAGTCCAGCGGTTTGCCCACTTTCCAGATAGCCTCCACTTCGCGGGCGTATCGCTGGGCCAGGGGTTGGCTTTGGAGGATGAGCAGGTTTTCGTTGTTGTCGCGGAACGCGTTGTTGGAGAAGTTATAGCTTCCGGTGATCACCCATTCCCGGTCGAGCACCATCACCTTGTCGTGCAGGGTATAGGGGTTGGCGTCCCGGCGCACCTCCACCCCGGCCTTTTGCATCTCCCGATCTTTGGAGGCCACGAGGTTGCGGGTCTCGAGCACCGCGCGCACCTTCACCTCGCGCCGCACCGCCTCTTCCAGCAGGCGTACTATCTCGTTGTCGGTGAGGACGAAAGCCGCGATCCAGATCTCCCGTCTGGCCTCGCGCAAGCGCTTCAGAATCGCCTGCCGCCCGCTTCGGCCCCCTTCGGGGCTAAAGTAGACGGTGCCGTTCAGGTCTGGGAAGGCGAAGCGGGCTGGCTGCCCCCGCCCGGTCTCGAGCCCGCCCCACAGGGCGTCAAACTCGGCCCGGTAAGCTTTGGCCAGCGCGGCCGAGGGCAGCCAGAGGCTATTCTCGTTGTTGCGGGCGAAGGCGTTCCAGGTGAGGTTGGTGCTGCCGGTCCAGACCCCCAGTTCATCGGGGATTACGAACTTGTGATGCATGAAGGCCTCGCGGCGGTCGTAGCAGACCTGGAGGGTTACCACCCGCTCGCAGCGTTGGTCGATGGGCTGGATCTGGGCCTGCCCCACCCCGCTTCGCGGCGAAAGGAGCGTCTCCTGGTGGGTCAGCCTCGGCTCGTCGTCGCGCTGGCCCTTGGCCGCCCTCACGATGTACTCGCGGGTCTCGCGCTGGTAGTCGCGGTCGCTGTAGAGCCGCACCGCTACCCCCCGGCGCGCGGCGTCGAGCAGGGCGCGGGCGATCTCGAGGTCGCGGAACTCGAAGGCCGCCACGTCCAGTTGGGCCTTGGCCTGAGACATCAGGGCGATCAGCCGGGCCTTGGCCTTTTTCCCGTCCTCGGGCATGAAGTAACTCTCGACGCCCCCGGCAGCTACGGGAGTGGGTTGGGGCCGGTTCTGCCACCACTCGAAAAACAGGAACAGCCCCAACAGCAGCAACAAGAGCAACAGGCTAGCCCCGTTCAAGGGTGGGGATGGGCGGCGCGACCGGCGACGGGCCATCAGTAGCCCTCTGCAGCTTGACCTTGAAGCAAAGCGACCCCGCTGCTGGTGCCGAGGCGGGTGGCTCCGGCTGCGATCATGGCGAGGGCGGTTTCGCGGTCGCGGATACCCCCCGCGGCCTTGACCTGGGCTTTGCCCCTGGCCACTTCGGCCAGGATCTGCACGTCTTCGAGGCTGGCCCCCCGCGGCCCGAATCCGGTGGAGGTCTTGAGGAAGTCGGCCCCTGCGGTCACGGCGGCCTTGGCGGCTTTCTTGATCTCGGCAGGGGTGAGGTATCCGGTCTCGAGGATGGCTTTGAGCACCTGGCGCGGCACCGCCTGGCGCACGGCTCGGATATCGGCCTCCACGGCCTTCCAGTCCCCGGCCTTGGCCGCCCCCAGGTGGATCACCATGTCCACCTCGTCGGCCCCCAAGGCGACGGTCTGGGCGGCCTCGAGGGCTTTGGTTTCGCTCAGGGCAGCCCCCAGCGGGAAGCCGACCACGGTGACAACCTTGACCTCGCTGCCAAGGAGAAGCTCTTTGGCCAGTTGCACGTAGCAAGGCTGCACGCAGACCCCGAAAAACTTGTGTTTGCGGGCCTCTGCACACAAAGTCTCGATCTGGCTGGGGGTGGCGGTGGGCTTGAGCAGGGTGTGGTCGATGAAAGGGGCTAAATCCACCCCTCTATCCTAAAGCCCTTTTCTCTCCTGGGTAAGGTCGGCCCGGGGGTAGTGGTCGGTTATTGGTATATGCTTGGTATGCATGCTGCGTGTGCTTGAACCCTCCGACCTCCCGGCGTTGCTCGAGCTATGGAACCGCCGCTGGGGGAGGCAGTTTCCGTTGGATGCGGCCCTTTGGCATCAGCAGACCGCAGGCGACCCGCGGCACTTCCGGGCGGACCTGGCGCGGGTGCTCGAGGAAGGGGGCCGGGTGGTGGGGGCGGTGAGCCTCAAGACGCCGCCCTCGCCGCCCTCCTGGGCCAACCAGAACCCGCACAACGCCTGGATCAGCTTCCTGCTCGTCGAGCCGGGGCGGGAGGGGGATGTGGGGCGGGCATTGCTCGAGTACGCCCAGGGCGCCCTCCGCGCCCTGGGCTTCGCCCGGGTGCAGTACGGCGGCGACCCCAGCCACTTCTTCCCCGGCGTGCCGCTCGAGGATGTGGCGCTCGCCGAACTGTTGCAGGCTTCCGGCTTCGAAGCGGGGGGCCTCGAGCAAGACTTCATCCGCGACTTGGCCGATTACGCCTTGCCCGCCGCCGCGCGGGAGGCGCTCGAGGCCAGCGGGTTCAGGATCGGCCCCTGCCGGCCGGAGCAGGTACCGGCCCTGCTGGGCTTTCTCGAGAGCACCTTTCCGGGGCGCTGGCTGTACGAGACGGTGGAGCGCTTGAAGGTCGAGCCCAGCCCGGCGGATGTGCTGGTGCTGGAGGGCGAGGGGCAGGTGTGGGGCTTCGCCCACCTATACCACCGGGGCTCGAGGCGCATCGGGCCGGGGATCTACTGGCGGGAGGCGCTGGGAGGCGCCTACGGTGGCCTCGGCCCCATCGGGGTTTCCGGGGCCTTGCGGGGGCGGGGGCTGGGTTTCGCGCTGCTGTGCTACGGGGTAGAGCACCTCAAGGGGCTGGGCGTGGAGCGCATGGTGATCGACTGGACCACCCTGGAGGGCTTCTACGGCAAGATCGGCTTCGTGCCCTGGCGTGGCTACCGCCCGCACCGCCGCGGGCTATGAGCCTGTACCGGGTGGGGGTGGACGCCGGGGGGACCGCGGTCCGGGCGGTGCTGGCCCGGAAGGGGCCGGAGGGCCTCGAGGTGCTGGGCCGGGGCACGGCGGGGAGCGCCAATCCGCGGCAGGTGGGCCTCGAGGCCGCCCACCGCGAGCTGCGCGCGGCCATCGAGGCCGCCTTCCGGGAGGCCGGGCTCGAGCCCGAGCTGGCGGGTTGCGCCGTTCACGCTGGGGTGGCGGGGCTGGCCACACCCGAGGACCTGTGGGCCTTCGAGGGCTTTCCCCACCCCTACGCCCGGCTTGAGGCCCAGAGCGACGCCACCCTCACCCTGAGCGCCTACTTTGCCGGGGAACCGGGGGTGCTGCTGGTGGTGGGCACCGGCTGCATCGCCTTGGCCCGGGGGCCGGACGGGCGGCTATACCGCCGCATGGGCTGGGGCTTTCCCCTGGAGCAGGGCGGGGGAAGCTGGCTGGGGCTCGAGGTGCTGCGGCTGGCCCTGTCCGACTGGGAGAACGCCCAGCCGAGCCCGCTGGCCGAGAAGGCCCGGGAGCACTTCTCGAGCGTGCGCGAGGCCATCGAGTGGGCGCGGGGGCAGGGCGCGGGTGGCTACGGGCAGTTCGCGCCCTGGGTCTTCGCCGCCGCCGCCACCGACCCGCGGGCCGCGAGGCTCCTGCGGGAATGGCACGACCTCGGGTTGCGGCTCGTCCGCGAGCTTCAGGCCGAGAGCGGGGCCGGGAGCGCCGGGGTCTGGGGCGGGCTGGGCGAGCGCTTCTTGCGGCTGGGGCAACCCGCGCACTACCGGCCGCCCCGGAGGGGGCCGCTCGAGCAGGCCCTGTTGCTGGCCGATCGCCTAGCCGCGCGGGTAGAGCCAGGCGGTTGAAAGCCGCTCCTGGGCGTAGCGCCGGGCCTCGAGCTCCCAGGCGTGGCAGCGCTCCTGGGCCTGCTCCGGCGCGAAGAGCTCGGGCGCGAAGGGAACTCCTAACAGCTTCTGCAGCCAGTCGGGGTTGAGCTCGAGGCCCTGCTCGGCCAGGGCGCCCACCAGGGCCATTCCGACGGGGAGGGCGCGGGCGAGGGGCTCGAGGACGTGGATCTGCACCCCCGCGCAGGGCTGCCCGGCGTGTTTGGAGAAGGCGGGGGTGAAGTAGGCCGGGCGGAAGCGCACCGGGCCGAGGTCGAGGCCGTTGAGCCGCCTGGCCAGCGCCACCGCGTCGATCCCGGGGGCCCCCACGAGGCGGAAGGGCAGGGCCGTGCCGCGCCCCTCCGAGGCCGCGCTGCCCTCGACCAGGCCGGTGCCCACGTAGAGGCGGGCGGTCTCGAGGTCGGGGAGGTTGGGCGAGGGGGGAACCCAGGGCAGGCCCCCGTAGCCGAAGGGCTCGAGCGGGTCGCAGGGGATGACCTCCACCCCGGGCTCCACCAGGCGGGCGCACTCCCCCAGGGTCAGGCCGTGGCGCAGGGGGAGCTCGAGCGCCCCCACGAAGGAGCGGAAGCGCGGCTCGAGCACCGGGCCCTCCACCGGGAAGCCCAGCGGGTTGGGCCGGTCCAGCACCACCACCCGGGTGCCGCTTTGCCGGGCGGCCTCGAGCACCTGCACCAGTGTGGAGACGTAGGTGTAGAAGCGCACCCCCACATCCTGCACATCGACCAACAGGGTGTCCACCTGGGCGATGCGCTCGGCGATTTCGGAGGGGCTCTTGTGGTAGAGGCTGTGGGTGGGCAGGCCGGTCTGGCGGTCGGCGGTGACCTCGGGGGCCTCCCCGGCCTGCCCGGAGCCGTCGATGCCGTGCTCGGGGCCATAGAGCCGCTCGAGCCGCACCCCCGCCCGCAGGAGCGCCACCGCCGAGGGGATCAGGTCGCGGGTCACCCCGGCGGGATGGGTGAGTAAGCCGATCCTCCCCGCCCCTTGCAGCGGGGAAGGATCCAGGAGAAGGCGCTCGAGGCCGGTCATCGCTCGAACATGCTGAAGTTGGTGTAGACGATCCGGTTGTCCTTGACGAAGAAGTTGCCCAGCCGGGCCTGGCCGGCGGCCACCGCGTCGGGCTTGACGATCATGATGACGGGGAGGTTCTGGGCGAAGAGCAGTTGCCAGCGGTCGTAGAGGCGCTTGCGCTCGGCTTGGTCGCCCAGTTGCTCGGCCTGGCGGAAGATCTCCCAGATGTTCTTCTCCCAGCCGAACATCTGGTCGAATTTGGGATCTTGCTCTCCTTTATCCGGCCACACCGAGCGGTGCCAGTAGTTGAGCTGGCCGCCGGGCTGCCAGATGTCCTTGCGCAGCTGGGGGTCGGGCTGGTCGCCGAAGGCCACGATGATGCTCTCGAAGTTGCCGCCGGTGGCGGTGGCGAGCACGGTGCTCTGCTGGATGCCTTGCAGGTTGAGCTTGACCCCGATCTGGCGCAGGTCGTTTTGCAGGATGGCCGCGATGGCTGCGATGGGGATGGAGTCGGAGGCGTAGGTGAGGGTGAACTCCAGCGGCCTGCCGCTCTTCAGCCGCCGCACCCCGTCGGGGCCGCGCTTGAGGCCGAGGCCCTCGAGCAGGCCCGCCGCCTTTTGGAGGTCGTACTTCCCGAGGTAGGCGCGGGTGTCGTAGTACCAGAAGGTGCCCGGGGCCACCCCGTGCCCGGGCAGGCTGGCCAGGCCGTTGTACACGTCCTCGATGATGCGATTCCGGTTGAGGGCGGCCTGCATGGCCTGGCGGAAGGTGAGGTTGCGGAACAGCTCGGCCAGCTCGGGGTTCTTGGCGTCGAAGTTGAAGCCCCAGTGCGGCGGGGAGGTGTAGATGGTGGCACCCTTGAGCACCCGGATTTTTCCCGTCGCCACCTCCTGGCGCTTGAGGTCGGGGAACTGCGCGCCGGTGATGGGAACCTGATCAAGGGCCCCAGCTTGGAACTGGGCCACTTGCAGGTTGGGGTCGCGGATGATGAGGTACTCGAGGCGGTCGAAGTAGGGCAGCGGGTTGCCCTGAGGGTCGCGCCGCCAGGAGTTGGGGTTCCTGACCAGCGTGACCTTCTGGTCCACGGTGTAGCTCCCGATCACGAAGGGGCCGGTGCCCACGATCTCCTTGGGGTCGGTGTTGGTGGCCCAGGCCCGCGAAAAGCCCTGCGGGTCCTGCAGGGGCTTGAACTGGGCCAGCTTGTGCCGCGGCAGGATGGGCGAGAAGGTCAGGGCCTGGAGCACCGCCCCGTAGGGCTTGGTGGAGATCACCCGGAAGGTCAGGTCGTCGACCTTCTCGAACCGGAGCGGCACCCCGGCTACGGTCAGGGTGGCGGCCTGGTTGCCGCGCAGGTTGGGGTTCGCGGCCACCTCGGTAAAGGTGAAGATGACGTCGTCGGCGGTGAAGGGGGTGCCGTCCGACCATTTCACCCCCCGCCGCAGCTTGACCGTGACCGTGCGGGCGTCGCGGGAAAAGCTCCAGGATTCGGCCAGCACGCCGCTGAGCTCGAAGGTCAGGGGATCGAGCTGCATCAGCCGGTCGAGCACGTTGTTGAGCACGGTGTAGGCGAAGTTGTCGATGACTGAGAAGTAGTTGAAGCTCTGCGGGCTCGCGCCCAAAGGTAGCGTCAAGGTACCGCCTTTTTTGCCGATTTCCTGGAACAGGGAAAGGGGCACGTTGGCCTGGGTTCCCGGCTGGGCCAGGGCTTTATTGAGTAGCTGAGGAGCCAGGACCCCCGCACCTAAGGCCAATGCCGACTGAGAGAGAAACTTTCTGCGATTCATAGTCTCCTCCGCTAATCTATGCTGCGCACGTCTGCCGCGTCGCGCAGCGCGTCGCCAAAGAAGTTGTAGGCCAGTACCGCCACGAAGATCAGGATTCCCGGCGTGAGCAGCCAGGGGTACAGGGACAGGGCTTGGAAGTTCTGCGCATCCTTCAATAACAGGCCCCAGCTCGCCATGGGCTCCTTGATGCCCAAGCCGAGGAACGAAAGTGCCGATTCGCCGATGATATAACCGGGCAGGGCCAGCGTAGCGGTGACGATGAGGTAGGAGGTCAGGTTGGGGGTGATGTGCCTGAGGATGATGCGCAGGTCAGGGGCGCCGATAGCCCGGGCAGCGGTCACGTAGTCCATCTCCCTCACGGCCAGCACCTGCCCCCGCACCACCCGGGCCAGCCCCGCCCAGCCGATGAAGGAGAGCACCGCGATGATCCCCAGATACACATAGGTGCTGGGCCAGGAGGCCGGGATGACGGTGGAGAGGGCCATCAGGATCGGCAGGCGAGGGATCGAGAGCAGGACCTCGGTAGTGCGCTGGATCACGCTATCGATCCAGCCGCCGAAGTAACCCGAGACGCCGCCCATCAGGATGCCGATGGCGAAGGAGATCAGCACCCCGATCACCCCCACGGTGAGCGAGACTTGGGAGCCGACGAGGATCCTTGAGAGCAGGTCCCGCCCGAACTGGTCGGTGCCCAGCGGAAAGAAGTACCCCTCGGAGAGCGGCACGCCGAAGAGGTGCAGGTTGGTTTTGAACCCCAGAAAGCTGTAGGGTTCGCCCTGCCGGATGAAGAAGCGGATGGGCGTGGGGCGGGATTTATCCTCTTGATAGGAGGCGATAAAGGTTACCGGATCGCGTTTTTTCTCTAGCTGGTAGACGAAGGGTCGCACCAGCCGCCCCTCGTGGAAGATATGCACGCGCTGGGGGGGCTGGTACACCGCGTCGGGGTGCTGGGTGGTGAGGTTGTAGGGGGCCAGGAAGCCCGCAAAGAGGGCGAAAAGGTAGAGGATCGCCAGCACCGCCGCGCTTACCACGCCCGGCTTGTTCTTGAGGAAGCGCCGCCAGGCCAGGTACAGCGGGCTGCCAGGGTCGAGGCGGCTACTCATAGCGGATCCTCGGGTCGGCCCAGGCCAGCGCTAAGTCGGCCAGCAGGTTGCCGATCATCAACAAAATGGCGGAGAACATCAACAGCGCCATGACCACGTACTGGTCCTTGTTGAGCAGGGAGTCGTAGAGGAAGGGGCCGATGGTGGGCAGGTTGAGCACGATGGAGGCGATGATGGTGCTCGAGATCAGGTTGGGCAGCGAGAGCCCGGCGATGCTGATGAGGGGGTTGATGGCGTTTCTCACCGCGTGTTTCCACAGCACCACCCGCTCGGCCAGGCCTTTGGAGCGGGCCGTGCGGATGTAGTCTTGGGTCAGTACGTCCAGCATGTTGGCCCGCATCTGCCGCATGATGCTGGCGGTGCCGTCCAGGCCGATCACGATCAGAGGAATCCACAGGTGGGCCAGCATGTCCTTGAACTTTTCCCAGCTCCAAGGGGCGTCGATGTACTGCGGGCTGAAGAGGCCGCCCACGTTGGTCCCTCCGCTGGAGAGCACCGCGTAGATGAGCAGCAAAGCCACCAGGAAGTCCGGGGTAGCCAGCCCGAAGTAGCCGACGAAGTTGGCTACCGTGGCGCCTAGGCCGTGCCGCCTAAGCGCGGTGTAGATACCCAAAGGGATGGCCACCGCCCAGGTCGCCAGGATGGTAAGGAGGGCCAGAAACACCGTCCAGCCCAAGCGCTCCCAAATAAGCCCGGCGACCGGGCGGTTGTTGAGGAAGGAATAGCCGAAGTCACCCTGCGCGAACTTGCCCAGCCAGTTTAGGTACTGAACCCAGGCTGGCTGGTCGAGGCCGTACTGTTTGCGGATGGTCTCGACGGTTTCGCGGGAGACCCTAGGGTCATCCAGCATGTTCTCCAAGAACCCTCCCGGCTGGAGCTGGATCACGCCAAAGATCAACGCCGAGATCAGGAGTAGGGTAGGGATCGCTACCAAAAAGCGCCGGAAAACAAAGCTCCACATAGGAAGTCAGAGAAACTGGAGGCTAACAACCCGTCCTCGCCTTTAGCCTCCAGCGCAGGGCAATTCGCCAGAGCTACTTCTGGTACATGATGGGTACGGGGTTATAGCCGGGGATCACGCCCAGGCTGTAGATGTAGTTGCCGTAGCGGTTTGAGACTGCGCCTACGGCGAACTCCTTGGCGATCATGATGACCATGGCTTCGCGGGCGAAGATGGCCTGCCAGCGGTCGTAGAGGGCTTTGCGCTGGGTAAAGTTGGTGGTGCTGGCGGCTTTCTCCCACAAATCGTAGACCTCTTTCTCCCAGGGTAGGAAGTTGCTGAACTGGGGCTGGCCGCCGGGGGTGATGGGCTGGGTGGATTGATGCCAGTAGTAGAGGTCGCCGCCGGGCTTCCAGATGGGGGTGCGCAACTCGGGGTCGGGCTGGTCGCCAAAACCCAGGAGGATCGCGTCCCAGTCCTTGCCGCGTCCGGTAGAGAGCAAATTGGCCGCGAGGACGCCCTGAAGGTTGGCTTTTACGCCGATCGCCTTGAGGTCGTTTTGGATGATGGTGGCGATGGCCGTGAAGGTCGAGCTATTTGAGCCGTAGGTGAGGGTGAACTCCAGCGGTTTTCCGCTGGGCAAAAGCCGGATGCCGTCCGGCCCTTTCTTCAGGCCCAGCTTGTCGAGGGCGGCGTTAGCGGCGGCCAGGTCGTAGGTGCCGAGGAGTTTGGTGGTGTCGTAGTACCACTCGCTCACCGGCGCCACACCGTTGCCGGGGAGCTCGGCCAAGCCGTTGTACACGTCGTCAATGATGCGCTTGCGGTTGACCGCCGACTGGATGGCCCGACGGAACTCGGTCTTGCGGAAGAGTGCGGCCAGCTCGGGGTTCTTGTCGTCGTAGTTGAAGGCCAGGTGTGGCGGCGAGCCAAAGAGGGCGCGGAACTGCACCACCTTGATGGGAGCCCCCTGCACCTCCCGCTGCTTGAGGCTGGGGAAATCGCTCCCGGTGATGTTGAGCTGCCCGAGGTTGCCAGCCAGGAACTGGGCCACTCGAGCTTGGGAGTCGGGGATGATCAAAAACTCCAGCCGGTCCAGGTAGGGCAAAGGCGTGCCGTCAGCGTCACGTTTCCAGTAGTTGGGGTTCTTGACCAGGGTGACTTTCTGCCCCGGCGTGTAGCTTTGCAGCTTGAAGGGGCCAGTCCCTACCACTTCGTTAGGGTCCACGGTGGTCGGCCAGGCGTTGTTGATATCGCCGGGTTTTTTGCCGCCCTCTTGGCTGAAGGGGAGCAGCTTGTGCTTGGGCATGATCGGCAGGCGCATGTAGTGGATGAAGGCCGGGGCCGGCTTGGGCAGGGTGAAGCGCACCGTGCTCGCGTCTACTTTCTCGATCTTTACGCCGGCGAAGTTTCCGGCATCGCCGCCTTTGGCCTCGGGGTTGGCCACGATCTGGGTGTAGGTGAACACCACGTCATCGGCGGTGAGGTCGCGCCCATCTGACCACTTCACCCCTTTGCGCAGCTTGAAGGTGTAGACCTTGCTCTCGCCGGTGATGGTCCAGGAGGCGGCCAGGGCGGGCTCGATCTGGTAGGTCTTGTAGTTGTATTCGATCAACCCGTCGAACATCTGGTTGGCCAAGGTCTGGATCGCCGAGTCGATGGCCCCGTAGTAGAACATGGTCTGGGGGGCGCTCGCGAGGGCCATGGTCAGGGTGCCCCCCGGCTTGCCGTTCTCGTAGCCCGAGACCACCTTGGGCTGGGCCATGGCCAAGCCCATCGCCATACAACCTAGCAGCCATAAAGCCTTTCGTATCGTCATGGAACTCCTCCTCAGGCGTGCCGCCAAAGCCGATGCAACCCTTCTGGAGGCCTTGGGTGCGGACACGAGCGTTACGCAGACCATTCTAATACCAGTAGCTTACCAAAGAGCAACCCCAATTCCGAGAGCGGGCTGGCCCATTTGCCTTGTCCTTCAAAGGCCCTAGCCCCGCCGCTCGAGCGCGGCCCTGAGGCTCCCTGTTTCGGCAAGGAGGGCTAGGGCTTCCTCGAGCCCTAGCCCCCTCAGCAGCAGCACCGCCAGGCTCACCCGCCCCCCGGCGGCCTCGAGGGCGGCTTCGGCCCGTTCCCGTTCGCTTCCGGTCAGCTCCTGCAGGGTTCTGAGCGCCCGGTTCCACAGCTTTTGGTTGGTGAGCGTGACCTCGACCATGCGGTTGCCGTACACCCGGCCCAGCCGGATCATGGTCAGGGTAGAGAGGAGGTTGAGGGCTGCCTTTTGCGCCGTCCCGGCGGCCATCCGGGTCGAGCCCGCCACCACCTCAGGGCCGGTATCGAGGAAGATGGGGTGTTGGGCCTCCTGCAGCAGCGGGGTGTCGGGGTTGTTGGCGATACCGATGGTGAGGACCCCCCGGGCGCGGGCCTCTCGGAGCGCCGCCACCGTGTAGGGGGTGCGGCCGCTGGCGGCTACCCCCACCAGCACATCCTCCTGGGTGAGCCGCGAAGCTGCTTCCCGCCCCGCCGCCTCGTCGTCTTCGGCCCCTTCTACCGGATGCAGCAGGGCCTCCGGCCCTCCGGCCAGCAGGTAGACCAAGCGTTCTTGGGGCCAGCCGTAGGTGGGGGGAAGTTCGGCCCCATCCTGCACCGCCAGCCGCCCGCTGGTCCCGGCCCCGGCGTAGGCCAGGCGCCCGCCCTGGCGTAGCCGGGTGGCTGCGGCCAAGGCGGCGGCTTCAAGGGAGGCGCGCGCAGCCCTTACCGCGGCGATGGCGGCGAACTGGCGCTCGAGCAGGGCCTCGAGGATCTCCCCCGGCTGCCAGGTATCGAGGTCTTTGTAGCGTGGGCTAGAAACTTCGGTGTTCATAGGTGGCTTCTCCTATAGCTTGCGGCGATGGCGTTGCCGACGGTGCGGCGAAGTTCAATGATGCCGCTCTCCCGGTGGCGGCTGGGGTGGACGCGGTGGGTGAGGAGCGCCCAGGCGTAGCCGCGCTCGAGGTCGATCCACACCCCGGTGCCCGTGAACCCGGTGTGCCCGATGGTGCGCGGGCTGCACAAGCTACCACCGCTGAAGCCCGGCTGCCGTAGGACCCAGCCCAAAGCTCGCTCGGAAGTCTGCGGGCGGGTCATCTCCTCGAGGGCGGCTTGCGAGAGCAGGCTTCCATTCAGGACGGAGCGGGCCCACTCGAGCACGCCCGCCAGGGTGCCAAACAGCCCCGCGTGCCCCGCGCCCCCCAGGGCGAAGGCGTTCTCGTCGTGGATTTCGCCCCGCAGCACCCGCCCCCGCCAGGGGCAGCGCTCGGTGGCAACCGAGTTTTCAGGGTTGGGCTTCCAGGTGAGCCCCGCAGGCAGCGGGAAGTCGCGGAGGGGTTTGCCGCGCAGGCGCTCGAGCAAGAGCCCCAGCAGGATGTACCCGACGTCCGAATACAGCGTGGGGCCTGGCTCTTCCACCTCCCAGCGGTGCTGGAGGAGCTGCTGTTTGAGGAGTTGGGGAGCAGTGCCCCAGGTATAGATGGGTGCCCAGGCGGGAAGCCCCGAGGTGTGGGTCAGGAGCTGGCGCAGGGTACGGCTGGGGAGCGGGCTCCCCTGCATCCAGGCCATCTCGGGGAAGAAGCGCGCCAGGGGGTCGTCGAGGTCGGCCAGCCCGTCCTCGACCAGCCGCAGCACCTCGGGTACGGTGAAGAGGACTTTGGTCAGGCTGGCCAGGTCGAAGAACATGGCCGCCTCGAGCGGGACGGGTTCGGGCTCGAGCTGGGCCTTGCCATAAACCCAGCCCTCAGCCTCCCCCTCGGCCCACACGACCCCCAGGGCCGCGCCGGGGATCTGGCCGGAGTCTATGGCGGATTGCAGGATTCGGATAGCGTTTTGGATCATGGTCTTCCAGTGGTCAAGATTTGCGTACTTTTCGGAACGAGCTCTCCGGGAGCGGTACGCCACAACCTCCGTTTGGCGTACGACGTATGACGTGAGTAAAGCCCAATGTCCCAAAGATCAACATTACCAGAGCATTAGTGCCCCTTCAGACGGGGGTCGAGTGCGTCGCGCAGCACGTCGCCCAACAGGTTGAAGCCCAGCGAGGCCAGCAGGATGGCCAGGCCGGAGAAGACCGAAGTCCAAGGTGAGATCGTGAGGTAAGCCCGCCCCTCCGAGAGCATAAGGCCCAGCGAGGGGGCGGGGGGCTGGGTGCCCAGGCCCAAAAAGGAGAGCGAAGCCTCCACCAGGATGGCCGTCGAGAGCGAGAGCGTCGATTGCACCAGGATCACCGAGGCCAGGTTGGGCAGGAGGTGGCGACCGATCACCCGTACTGCCGAAGCGCCCAGGGCCTGGGCCGCCTGGACAAACTCACTCTCGCGCAGCACCAAGGCCGGCCCCCGCACCAGCCGCGCGAAGATCGGGGTGTAGACGATGCCGATGGCCAGGGCAGTGTTCGACTGGCTGGGCCCTAGCATGGCGATGATGCCGATGGCCAGCAGGATGATGGGGAAGGCCAGGAACACGTCCATCAGCCGCATGACCAGCCGGTCGTAGAGGCCGCCGTAGTAGGCCGCCGAGACACCCAGAAAGCCGCCCACCATCAGCGCCAGGATGACCGAAAGCCCCGCCACGAAGAGCGAGGCCCGAATGCCAAAGAGGATCCTCGAGAGCACGTCGCGCCCGAACTGATCGGTGCCCAGCCAGTGCTGGGCGCTGGGCCCGGCGAGGCGGGCCAGGATGTCCTGGCGCAGGGGGTCGTAGGGCGCGATCAGGGGGGCCAGCAAGCCGCTGAGCACGATCAGCAGGGTCAAACCCAGGCCCAGCGCCCCCAGCGGGTTCTTCAGGAGGCCTCGAGCAAAGCTCCAGGTGCCGCTCATGCGTACTCCACGCGGGGGTCGAGGTAGGCGTAGGCCAGGTCCACCAGCAGGTTGATGAACACGAAGCCCGCCGTGACCAGCAAAATGGTGCCCTGTACCAGCGGGTAGTTGCGCTCGTTGATGGCCCCCACGATCAGGCGGCCCATGCCCGGCAGGGCGAAGACCTGCTCGACCACGATGGCCCCGCCGAAGAGGTAGCCGGCCTGGATACCCACCACCGTGACCAGCGGGATGAGCGCGTTGCGCAGGGCGTGCTTGTACATGACGATCCGCTCGGAGAGCCCTTTGGCCCGGGCGGTGCGGATGTAGTCCTGGCTCAAAATGTCCAGCAGGGTCGAGCGCAACAGCCGCGAGAGCCCCGCCAAAAGCGGCAGGGAGAGGGCCAGCACGGGAAAGAGCAGCCGGGCAAAGTGCCCTGCGGGGTCTTCGGCCAGCGGCACGTAGCCGATGGCGGGAAAGCCGGGCCACAGCTTATAGGAGAGGTAGATGAACAGCGTCCCCAGCCAGAACGACGGCACCGTCACACCCGCGATGGCCACTAACCGCACCACGTACTCCCCCGTGGAGTTGCGCCAGTAAGCGCTCAGAATCCCGATGGGGATGGAGAGGAGCACACCCAAGACCAGGGAGAGAAGGGTGATTTCGAGCGTCAGCGGCAGTCGGGCCAGGATTTCCTCTCGGATGGGCGCCCCCGTCCACACGCTCTGCCCCAGGTCGCCCCGCAGCACCCCGGTGAGCCAGTCCCAGTACTGCACCAGCAGGGGCTTATTCAAGCCCAGCTTCTCGCGCAGGGCCTCGAGGCGGTCCGGGGTGATCTCGGTGTTGGCCCCCAGCATGATCTGCACCGCGTCGCCGGGGATGAGCCGGATCATCAAGAACACCAGCAGCGAGACCCCAAACAGCACCAGCACGAGGTCGAGGAGGCGGCGAAGGGTATAAGCGAGCATGAGCGTCAGGCGTCGTATGGCCAGGGGCGTACGGCGTAAGACGTACGACGTAGGACAACCTTATTCACCATTCACCGGGCCAGCCAGGTGTCGCGCAAGTACAGGAGCGAGCGGGTGGGGACCGGCTTGAAGCCCTGCACGTTCTCCCGCGCCGCCGAGAAGAGGGTGCCGTAGACCAGGTGGGCGATGGGCCCCTGGCAGGCCAGCTTCACCTGCAGCTCGGCGTAGATCTTGCGGCGGACATCCGCCGAGGTAGCGGTGCGGCCTTGGTTGAGCAATTGGTCAACGCGGGCATCGGAGTACTTGAAGACGTTGGTCGAGCCGCCGGTGGAGAAGGTGCGGTAGAGGTAGCCGTCGGGGTCGGCGCTGCCGCCATTGAGGGAGGCGAAGGCGTCGAAGTTGGAGTTGCGCCACTCCTGCACAAACTTGCCGAGCTCGAGGATCTCGATCTTGGCGCGGAAGCCAGCGGCGGCGAGCTGGGCCTGCAAGACCTGGGCGGCGTCCACCACGGTCTTGACCGAGCCCAGGGTCAGGATGGTGAAGTCCACCCCGCCGGGGTAACCGGCCTGGCGCAGCAGCTCCCGGGCTTTGGCCGGGTTGGTGTTGTAGCAGGGGAAAGCCGAGGTGGGCGAAGCCCAGCCCTTGAGGGCCGGCGAGAGCGGCCCGCCGGGGACCCCGTTGCCAAAGTACACCGCCTGCACCAGCGCCTTGCGGTCGATGGCGTAATTGAGGGCCTCGCGTACTTTAGGGTTGTCGAAGGGTTTGCGGGTGACGTTCATCCCCAAGAGGCTGTAGGCCAGGTCCTGGGTCTGGTAGAGCTTGACCCCGGGGGCGTTCCTGAGGGTCACGGCCAGCGAGGGATCGATGTTGGGGAGGAAGTGGTAGGTGCCGCTGGAGATCCCCACCTGGCGGGTGGCCGCGTCGGGGACGATGTTAAACTTGAGGGCATCCAGATAGGGCCGGCCCTGGCGGTAATACCTGGGATTGCGCTCGAGCAGGATGTAGGTGTCGGGCACCCACTCCTTGAACTGGAAGGGCCCGGTGCCCACCGCCCGGCGCTGCAGGTCACCCCCCGAGGCAACGTACTCCGCGGGCACGATGGAAAGCCCGGCCAGCTCGCTGAGGAAGGGGGAGAAAGGCTGGGAGAGTTCGAAGACCACTTCCAGCGGGCCCGTGGCCCGGACCTCCTTGACCAGGTTGAAGCGGCTGGCGACGGGCGAGCCGGTCTTGGGGTCGCGCACGCGGTTGAAGCTCGCCACCACGTCCTTGGCGGAGAAAGCCTGGCCGTTGTGAAAGGTCACCCCGGAGCGCAGCTTGAAGGTGTAGGTCAGCCCGTCGGGGCTCACCTTCCAGGACTCGGCCAAGGCCGGGCGCACCCGCAGACCCTCGTCTACCTCGGTGAGCCCCTCGTAGATGTTGCCGATCACCACGAAGGTGGCGAAGGCCGTGGCCACGTGGGGGTCGAGGCCCGCCGGGGAAGAATCCACCGCGATCTGCAAAGTGCCCCCTCGCACCGGGGTCTGCGCCCAGGCCAGAGATCCGATCAGCGCCGCTAACAAGAGCCATCCCATTCGCCGCATAAGGCCTCCTCTTTACCCATGTACCCCCCGATCTTAACGGCTTGGGGTTTGGTATTCAAGTGGTATTATCCTGGGGGGAGGGTGACCCTAGAACCTAGGGGTCACCACCGCATAAGGTAGGGCAGATTGGTAGTTGGGTGGTATATTCAGACTGAGCATGAAACTGCAACTGGACAGCTCCTCGCACACGCCCCTCTACCTTCAGCTCGAGGCCGCCTTGAGGGCGGTATTGGCGGCGGGCGAATGGCGGCCTGGAGAGGCCTTGCCGCCCGAGCGCGAGCTGGCTGAGCAGCTGGGGGTCTCGCGGATCACCCTGCGCAAAGCCCTCGAGCGCTTGGAAGACGAAGGGTTGCTGCTGCGCCGTCAGGGGAGTGGAACCTATGTGGCCCCGCGGGTGGAGCAGCCGCTTTCGGTGCTTACCGGCTTCAGCCAGGACATGCGCGCCCGGGGGCTCGAGGCCAGCAGCCGCTGGGTGCAGCGGGGGATCTTTCAGGCTACCCCTGAGGAGGCCTTGGCCCTGGGCCTCTCTCCGGGCAGCCAGGTGGCCCGGCTCGAGCGGGTGCGCCTGGCCCAGGGCGAGCCCATGGCGTTGGAGCTGGCGGTGCTTCCTGCCAAGTACCTGCCCGATCCGAAGGCCGTGGCGGAGTCGCTCTACGCCCACCTCGAGGCCCGTTCTTTGCGCCCGGTGCGGGCTTTGCAGCGCTTGCGGGCGGTGGCCGCCGGAGAGCGCGAGGCCGAACTGCTAGGGGTGGCTCCCGGGGCCCCGGTGCTCTACATCGAGCGGCTGGGTTACCTCTCTGACGGCAGCGTGCTCGAGTTCACCCGTAGCCATTACCGCGGCGACCGCTACGACTTCGTGGCCGAGCTGCGCAGCGGAGGTTGAGGGTGCGCGTTTTGGGAATCATGTCAGGTACCTCGGCGGACGGGGCGGATCTGGTGCTGGCTGAGCTCGAGGGGCAACCGCCCAAGCTCGTTTGGAGGGTGCTTGAGCACCGCCCGGTTCCCTTCCCGGGGGAGCTTCGGGAGCGGGTGCTGCTGGCCTTACGCGGGGATATGCACACCCGGGGCCTGGCCCTGCTCCACCACGAGCTGGGCCGCTTCTATGCGGAGGCGGCCGAGCCGCTAGCGGGTCGGGTGGAACTCGCCGCGTTGCACGGGCAGACCATCTGGCATGAACCCCCCCAGGCCACCTTCCAGATTGGGGAGGCTGCCTACCTGGCCGAAGCCCTGGGTTGCCCGGTGGTGGCGGACTTCCGCCCGGCGGACTTGGCTTTGGGGGGTGAGGCGGCTCCCTTGGTCGCCTATCCGGATCTGCTTTTATACGGGGAAGAGGGGGTGCGGCGCGCGATTCACAACATCGGCGGGATCTCCAACCTCACGTATTTGCCGGGGCTTGAGAGAGAAGGCGTTTTGGCCTTTGACACCGGCCCGGGCAACTGTCTCCTCGACGAAGCCGCCGCCCGGCTTGGCCTGACCCACGACCCAGGCGGAAGCCTCGCGCGCAGGGGGCAGGTGGACGTGGAAAAAGCCACCGCCTGGCTCTCCCACCCCTACTTTGCCCGCACCCCCCCCAAGTCCACCGGGCGTGAGCTGTGGCGGCTGGAGGGGCTCGAGACCGAGGGCCTGCGCCCCTATGACCTCCTGGCCACCCTCACTTACTTCACCGCCCGCAGCATCGTCCAGGCTTACCACGACTTCGTGCTGCCACGAGGATTGGATGAGGTCTGGGTAGCCGGCGGCGGGGCCTACAACCAAGCCCTGATGGAGCAGGTGCGTGCCGGGCTACCGGTTCCGGTCTACACCTTTGAAGAGCGGGGCTACGATAGCCGCTTGCGGGAAGCGCTGGCCTTCGCAGTGTTAGGGTATTTGCGGTTTCACGGCCTGCCCAACGTTCTCCCGGCGGTCACCGGGGCGGCCCGGGCGGCGGTGGCAGGCAAGCTTTGCCTGCCCGCGGGGGCCGGATAAAAGGTGATTGCCATTCCCAAGCGGACTCCGGTACAATCAGCCCATGCCTGGCCTGCGTGAACGGCAAAAGCAACGCCGGAGGGAGCGCATTTACCGGACTGCGGTGCAACTTTTTCGCGAGCGGGGTTTTCATCAGACCACCGCCACCGATATCGCCAAGGCTGCGCATGTCTCCAGGGGGACTTTTTTCAACTACTACCCCTACAAGGAGGCCGTGCTGCTCGACTATGGCGCGGAGTTGCTGGGTCAGCTCTCCGAGCAGGCCAGGGCCGAACTCGAGGAAGGCAGCCCGCCGCTGGAAGTGCTCCGGAGGATGTGGGAGCGGCTTTCTGAGGTATCCGAGCGCGAGCGCGAACTGCTCTCACCGCTGGCCTACGAACTGCTCAACCCCGATCCCGAGCGGGCCCGCTCGGCCTTTGAAGCCCTACCCTTAGGAGACTTCGTGGCGGAGGTGCTACGCCCCTTGCGCGAGGCGGGCGAGCTCCGCAAAGACCTCTCCCTCGAGCGCATCGCCCGCTCGCTGGCCGATACTTACCTGCTCTCGGCGCTGCGTTGGGCCGCCTACACCCCCGAGCGTCGCCTCAAGGACGAGATGCTCAAGTTCCTCGATCTGGTGTTGGAGGGGGCGTTGGCCCGCTAGGCCCGCCTGCGCCGCCATTGCCTCAGGCTGCCCCAGATGCCCTGGCGGAACCCCAAAACCGCCAGCGTGAAGATTACGCCGGTGACCACGCCCCAGGCGTCAGTCCAGGTCGAGAGCCAGTCCCGCAGCAACAACACCACCGCCGCGCCCAAGAGCCCGCCCCACAGGGTGCCGATGCCTCCCAGGATGGTCATCATCACCACCAGGCCGGAAGTGGACCAATGGACCACCTCGAGGGCGACAAAGCCATGGTTGAGGGCATACAGACCTCCCGCCAACGCCGACAAGCCTGCGGAGAGCAAGAAGGCCAGGAGCTTGAAACGGGCGGTGGGGTAGCCCAGCGCTTGGGCCCGAGCCTCCTCCTCGCGCACGGCGATGAGTACGTGGCCAAAGGGAGAGCGCACGGTTCGCCAGGCTAAGAAGAACCCCAAGGCCACCAAGGGCAGCGCAGCGTAATAGAACGCCAAGGGGCTCGAGAGGTCCAGCCCCCAAAGGGTGCGAGGAACCCCCTGTACCCCGTTTTCGCCGCCGGTGAGGCCCCTGAGCTCGTTGGCCAGGTAATAGACCATCTGGGCAAAGGCCAGGGTAACCATGGCGAAGTAGATTCCCTGACGACGGATGGAAAGGAAGCCGATGGCCGTGGCGAGCAGGGCGGTGACCCCTACCCCCCCCAGCACCGCCAGCGGGAAAGGCAGACCGGCCTTGGCCAGAAGGGCGCTTGTATAGGCCGAGGTTCCCCAGAAAGCCGCATGCCCAAAGGAAAGCAGCCCCACATAGCCCAAAAGCAGATCCAAAGCCGCGGCAAAAAGGCCCCACAGCAAGAGGTCCAGGGCCAGCACCGGGTAGACCAGGTGGGGCAGGGCCAGGAGCAGCCCGCCAAAGAGAAGCCACAGGGGCATCAGCTGGCCTCCGGATTGCCGAAAAGCCCTGCTGGCCGCAGCAGCAGGACCAAAGCCATGAGGATGAAGACCAAAGTATTGGCCAGCGCGGGGTAAAACAGCGCCCCGAGCGCGGTGACCACCCCTACCAGAAAGCCCGCCACCACCGAGCCCAAAATGGAACCCAGCCCGCCGATGACCACTACCGCGAAGACGGTGATGATGAGGTCGGCCCCCATCAAGGGGGAGACGTTGCGCATGGGGGCGGCCAGGACCCCGGCCAAAGCGGCCAGAGCGGCCCCGAAACCAAACACCGGGGTGACCCATCGGTCCACGTTGATGCCCAGCGCGCGGGTCAGGTCGGGCCGCTCGGTGGCGGCGCGCACCACCATGCCCAGGCGGGTACGCTCGAGGGCATACCAGACCAACAGGCACACCAATAGGGAAAATCCGATGACAAACAAGCGGTAAGTGGGGTAGACCACCACCCCCAGGTCCACAGCGCCCCGCAGCCACCCCGGCGTGCCGTAGGGCTGCCCCTGGATGCCAAAGAATAGCCGCATGCCGTCCTGCAAAAAGAGGGTCAGCCCGAAGGTGAGGAGCAGGTTATACAGAGGGTCCAAGGCGTAAAGGTGGCGCAGGAGGAGGCGCTCCAGGAGCATACCCAATAGGCCCACCAAGAGGGGGGCCAGAAGCAGGGCTAGGCCGAAGCCTATCCCTGCCTCTTGCAGGAGGATATAGGCCCCGAAGGCCCCTAACATGTACAAGGCCCCGTGCATGAAGTTGACCACCCGGAGCATCCCAAAGATGACCGCCAGCCCTAAGGACAACAGGGCATAAAAGGCCCCGTTGACCAGACCGTTGAAGACGTGCAGGAAGAGGACCGAGGGCTCCATCAGCGCTCCGAAAGATCCTTGCCGTAGGGGCTACCAGTCATGCTTGCAAGGGGAGTCGGTAAGGGGGCGGAAGGCCTTGATTGCGGGAATCGTGGAGAGGATCTCCGAGTAGTCCCAAGGTTCCTTGACCTGAGAAGCTGGTTTCACCCGGGCCAGGTAAGCATCGTGGAGCACCCGGTGGTCCTCCGGGCGGATGTAGGCGTTGCGGGCGAAGAAGTCGGAGAAGCGGTACCCCTCGAGGGCCTTCGCCACCGCGTCGGCATCATCGGTGCCGGCGCGGCGTACGGCCTCGAGGTATTGCCAGGCCGCCGAGTAGTTGCCCGCATGAGCAAAAGTAGGCCGGGTCTTGGTGCGCTGGAAGAAGCGGTCAGCCCAGGCGCGGGATTTGGCGTCCAGGTTCCAGTACCAAGCGGTGGTGTAGACCACTCCGGCGTAGGCATCCGGCCCCAGGGCGTGGATATCGGTATCGAAGAGCAGCCCGATGGCCAGCTGAATGCCCTGCTTTTTGAGGCCGAACTCGTTGTACTGCTTAACCAGGTTGACCAAGTCCTGCCCCGCCTGCATAGCCCCTAGCACCTGAGGTTTGCTCGAGGCTGCCTTGAGCAAAAAGCTGGAGAAGTCGTCGTTGGGGAAGGGGGTGGGGTCGCTTTGCAGCACCTTGCCGCCGTTGCGCTCGATGGCCCGGCGGAAGGATTTCTCCATGTCCTGCCCGAAGGCATAGTTGGGGTAGACGATATACCAGCTCTTGCCCCCGCTGTTGGTCACCGCAACCCCGGTGCCGTTGGCCAGCATGTAGGTGTCGTAGGCATAGTGGAAGGTGTACTTGTTGCACTGTGCGCCGGTGAGCTCGGTGGTGGCCGCGGTGATATTGATGTACAGCCGTTTTTTCTGCTTGGCGACCCCGGCTACGGCCAGCGCTGCGGAAGAGGTGGGCACGTCCAAGATTACGTCGGCCCCCTGGCGGTCATAGAATTCCTGGGCCTTGGCGTTGGCCAGATCCGGCTTGTTCTGGTGGTCGGCGCTTACTACCTCGATGGGTCCCCCCAAGGCGTTCTTGCCGTACTTGGCCTCGAAATCCTCCACGGCCATTTTTACTGCTTCGACCGAGTTTTTGCCGGATAGATCGGCGTAGACGCCGGACTGGTCGTTGAGCACGGCCAGCACGATCTTGTTGTCGCTGAGCTTGGCACGCTGTTGGGAAAAGGAGGCCCCCAGGGCCAGAATCCCTACCAAAGCCATGATCGCATAACCCACTCGCCTCATCGTCTACCTCCTAGATACCCAAGTGCTGCAAGAGTTCTCGCTCTTTGAGCGCTATTTGGCTATTGTCCAAAACCTCCACTACCTGTCCTTGGGCGAGCAGGTAGTGCCGGTCAGCCACCTGAGAGGCAAAGCGCAGGTTCTGCTCTACCAGCAGGATGGAGATCCCGTGGGCTTTTACTTCGCCCAATACCGCTCCGATCTGCTGAACCAAGAGCGGGGCTAACCCCTCGGTGGGCTCGTCTAGGAGCAGGATAGAAGCCCCCATACGCAGCACCCGGGCGATGGCCAGCATCTGCTGTTCGCCGCCGGAGAGTTTGCTGCCGGGGTGGCGGCGGCGCTCTTTGAGCCGGGGGAAGAGGCGGTAGATGCGCTCGAGGCTCCAGGGCTCGGGGCCTACCACCGGGGGCAGGATCAGGTTCTCTTCCACCGAGAGGCTGGCGTAGATACCCCGATCCTCGGGCACCCAGCCCAGCCCCAACCTGGCCCGAAGGTGCGGGGGAAGAGGGGAGAGGTCGCGCCCGTCCAGCTGTATTTGTCCTTGCACGCTGCGGTGCAGGCCGATGATGCTCTTGAGGGTAGTGGTCTTTCCCGCACCGTTGCGCCCGACCAGGGTCACCGCTTCGCCCTCGTTGACCTCGAGGTCTACCCCAAAGAGCACCTGAGCCTCGCCGTACCAGGCTTTGAGCCCTTGAACCCTAAGCATGGGCTGCCCCCAGGTACGCCTCGATCACCCGCGGGTCTTGGCGCAGCTCGGCATAGCTCCCTTCCGCCAGCACGCTCCCGTACTGCAAAACCGTCACCTGTTCGGCCAGTTCGGCCACCACCCCCATGTTGTGCTCTACCAGCACGATGGTGCGCCCCTGGCGCAGGCGTTGGATAAGCTCTACCGTACGCGCCACATCCTCTAGGCCCATCCCCGCGGTAGGCTCGTCTAACAGGAGCAGCCGGGGCTCCAAGGCCAGGGCCAAGGCCAGTTCCAGGGCCCGTTTTTGCCCATAGGGCAGAGTACCCGCGGGTTGGTGGGCTTGGCTTTCCAAGCCGACGAGGGTGAGGATCTCCAGGGCTTTGGGTGTGAAACGTCCCAGCACCCCTTCGCTCATCCAAAAGCGATACGGGTAGGGCGTAGACCGTTGTAGGGCTAGAACTACGTGCTCCAGGGCGGTGAGGTGGGCGAAGAGCCGAGCGATCTGAAACGAGCGGGCTACCCCTCGCCGGGCGATCTCGAAGGGGGCTAGCCCGGTGACCTCCTCCCCAAAGAGGAAGACCCGTCCCGCCGAGGGTTTGAGGAAGCCCGTGAGCAGATTAAACAGGGTGGTCTTGCCTGCCCCGTTCGGGCCCACCAGGGCGTGGATCGCACCTTGGTTTACCCGAAGGTTTACCTCGTTCACTGCGCGAAAACCGCGGAAATCCTTGGTCAGTCCCTGCGTTTCGAGAGCCACCATGTTTCTACCCTTTGGCAAGAGGCCCTGCCGACGACGTTGTGGGTTACCTCCAACTATGGGCGATCGGAGGGAAAAACGCAATGTGGACATCTCCAAAAAGGATGGGTCGGGCTTTGTGGTAGACTCTAAGCTCAAGCTTGGAGAGCTATGCTTCCCGGTCCTCGAGTCCTCAAGAGCTGGGCTCAGCGTATGGCCCACCGGTACGCCCAGGAGATTCCCGATTACTCCCGCCTCGATGACCTTTTGCTCTTTAAGGATGTGGCCGTGGTCTCCTTCGAGTGCCTACGAGGGCTGAAGCACTACGCCCAAGGGGAGGGGCTTCCCAAAGGGGAGCTCGAGGGCCTGGTGGCGGCGGCGAGCCAGCGTCGCAGAGAACAGCGGATAAGCCTGGGTGCCCTGCTACGGGCTTACCGGTTGTGGGGCAAACAGACCCTTACAGTGCTATCCCAGGAGGCTCCTGCCGCCTTGCCTACGCTGGCTTTGGGGGTGGCCGAGCTGGTGGACCTTGCGAGTGAGGTTTCCAGCCAAGCCTACTCCCAACCGTCGTGTGAGCCGTTGCTGCAGGGGCAGGTGGTGGGCGTGGCTATTCCCCGTGAGTACCCGGCGGCCGGGGCGGTCTTGCCCAGATATCTTGCCGCGCTGGGGCAGAGTTCCCATTGGCGGCAGGACCACCAGGGTTTCTACCTGTACTGGCCGGGTGCCTTGGAGGATGTGTTGCCTCAGGCCCAGCGGTTGGGCCAGGAGGCGCAGGCGGTAGTGCTCCTTCAGCAGGGCAAGGGAGAGCGGCTTGGCTCTTTGCACGAGGATCTGGAAGAAGCTATCCGGTTGGCGAAGCTGAGCAGGCTGCGTCCTGGAGCTTACGAAACGCGGGTGTTGTGGCCGCTGGCGCTGGTCTTGGATTCCCCCAGAAGTCAGGAGCGCTTGCTTGGGCTGCTGGCCCCGCTCGAGGGCCATCCCGAACTGGTGGCGACGGTACAGGAATACCTCGAGGCCCGGCTCTCTCCCAAGCGGGTAGCCCATCGCCTAGGGATACATATCAACACGATCTTTTACCGCCTGCGCCGGGTGGAAGAACTCACCGGCTGCGATCTGGGGCGGCTGGAAGATCTCGCCCTGTTGCAGCTCGCGTTTCGTTTGGAGGAAGCCATGCGCCGCTCTTCCTCGGGATAGCTCATCCCATCGCGAGCGCACCGTGAGGGGTCGAGGGAAGCGAGCATCAGATCGGGCGCTTGATCACTGAGATCGCCTCGAGCAGGTCCTCCTCGCGAAAGGGCTTGGGGATGTGCCCGAGCCGGGCCGAGCGCACCCACAGGCCCCGGGGGGGTTCTTCTGCAACCACCCATACCGGGGGGAAGCGCCCGTCCGGGTGGTTACGGATCTGCCGCACCCGGTCCATCAGGTCTTGGCCCTGCAGGATGATGCCCTGGGGTTTGTGCTTGGTCAGCATGCGCTTGGCCGATTCGAGGTCGTGCGGCATCAACACCCGGTAGCGCGAGCGCTCGAGGGTGACCAGCAAAAGCCGTCGGATGAGCGAGGACTCCGCCAGCACCAGCACCAGGGGGTCGCTGGGGCGAATGGGGGTTTCCTCGAGCAACTTCCGGCTCTTGAGTTCAAAAAGCAGGTGATAGACCTGCTCTTCGGGGAGGTCGGACTCCAGCGCGATAGACTTAGCCCGCTTGAGGCCATCTACCAGCTCGAGCACGCTCCAAGCTTCGGGGGAGAGAGGATGGCGGGTGGGGTCGCTGGCGATCCGCAGCACCGCCTCGGGTTCTACTCGGCCCCGCCGCCACTCGTCCAGGCGACGGGCCGCTTCGAAGAGCATGGCGCTGGTCTCTAGGGTTTGCGGCAGGGCGATCTGTGAGGTTTCTCCGGCTGGAATGGGCTCGCCCAGCAGGGTACCCTCTTTCTGGTTCATCAGGGTGGCCAAAGCCTCTATGACCTGCACCTGGAGGGCATCGGCGAGGTCCTCCTCGGAGATGAGCCCCGCCCGCAAGGCGAGCTGGCCCAACGGAGTGCCGGGATTCTCCCGCTCCTGCTCGAGCACCAGCCGCTGGGTGTCCTCGAGGGTAAGGTACAACAGCCGCACCAGGTACTCCCCCAGGTGCGGCCCTGGCTCGGTGCGGGCGTAGACCAAGCGGCCTTCCAGCAGGTGGATACGCCCGTAGAGGTGGGGGGCTTCAACTGTCACCACGGCGCTTTTGCGGGCGGTCTCCAACGCCCGCAGCACATCTTCCAGCTCTACCTCGCCAATCCGCGCGCGAATCATAGGATCGGTCGCCCGCGACCCACTGTACAAGCCACCGACCTTCCGGCTTCCTCCTTACGTCACAAGTCCGGGGCGTTGTAGGTCAAACGTCACACGTCGTACGTCAAATGTCCTACGTCGTACGAGGGGAATCTACCTCTGGGTGCACGGAGCTTGCTCCGTCCCGATAGGGAATCTACCCCTAGGTGTACGGCGGCACGCTGTCCCGATAGGGAATCTACCTCCGGGTGTACGGGCACCGCCCGTCCCGAGACGCCACCCCACGGCTTACGCCGAAACAAGCGTCTC